>NZ_CDSBKL010000028.1:0-20805 GCF_977115555.1 Aquiflexum sp. | reverse complement strand
GGATTGATGCAAAAGGACAATTTCTACACCATGCAAGCGCATCCCGAAAAAAGCGGAAAAGTGGGAGAGAGAATCTTGGAGAATTTTCTTAAAATTTGAAAGATTGGAAGATTGAAAAATTGACTATCCTCATTCAATTTACCTATTCCTTCTGACCTCCAAATTCAAACCTTCCAAACTTCCCACTTCCATACTTCCCAACTTCCCTATGAAAATCATCCCAGCCATTGACATTATCGGCGGCAAATGCGTCCGCTTAACCCAAGGAGATTACAGCCAAAAAAAAGAATACCATGACAGTCCTTTGGAGATGGCAAAACGCTTTGAAGGAGTAGGTATCGAACGTTTGCATTTGGTGGATTTGGATGGGGCAAAAGCAAAAAAGATTGTCAATCTTGAGGTTTTGAAAAGTATCTCTGAAGGAACTTCTCTGAAAGTGGATTTTGGAGGAGGCATCCAATCTGATTTTGATATAAATCTCGCTTTTGAATCCGGTGCACATCAGGTTACCGGTGGAAGTATTGCAGTGAAAAACCCGGTTTTGTTCGAATCTTGGATTAAAAACTTTGGGAGAGAGAAAATAATCCTTGGAGCCGATGCCAAAGATCGGAAAATCGCAATTTCAGGTTGGGAAGAAACCACAACGATGGATCTGATTGATTTTATAAAATCCTACCACTCCAAGGGAATCCAATATGTGATCTGTACTGATGTGGCAAAAGATGGGTTGCTCCAAGGGCCTTCTATGGATTTGTATCAAGACATTTTATCTGAGATTCCTGAAATCAAACTGATTGCTAGTGGGGGAGTTGCCGGGTTAAAGGACTTAGAAGAACTTCAGAAAATAGGAGTTTACGGTGCAATTGTGGGAAAGGCTTACTATGAAGGCAGAATTAATCTTGACGATTTAGGGAATTTTTGAAATTTACCAAGAATGGAATTCAAAAATATTTACCAAATTGTAAGCCTGTTTAATTATCTATTTTAAAAAAAAATGATTTCAATTAATTTTAAAACTTTAAATCAAATATTATGAAAATCCGATTGATTACTTTTATGCTTTTAAGCAGCATCTACGGCACATTTGCCCAAACAAATAGCGGTTTCCATTCCAAAGGAATTGAAGGTTGTTATACCGATTATTTTGTAGCGTTTACTGAAAGAGGTGCTAAACCTGTAACCGATGGCCAACATGATGTTGTTATTTCGGTTATAAATCAAGGGAAAAGTGAGTGTTATTTTGGGAAAGCCACTGTAAAAGACGGGAAATTTGTCAGTCCTGTTATGATACAAAAAGATGATATGTCTTTTGTCCCTTTAAATACCATATTTAAAAGCCTAGATCAAAACTGGCTTGAGGAGCAAGACATGTCCACACTAAATGATATTACTGATGGAATGTCCAACATATTTTTGACCAAAGAAAAATATGAGTTGAGGATGTTTTTTTACACATTTGTCCATCCCACAGCTAGGGAGAATAGAAAGGCTCCACCGGCTAGTGTTTTGTTGAAAAAATAAGTTTTTGTTAGCTTTTCAAGTTTTAATAAAACATGCTTTCCTGCCCACAAATCGATTTTTGTGGGCAGGTTTTTTTATTTTTTCTCAATTTTTTCATAGGAGGCCAAAACGCCTCTTACCATGGCAGCTGAAAAGCCCTGATGTTCCATTTCATTGAGTCCGACGATAGTACATCCTTTTGGCGTGGTGACTTTATCGATGGCTTCTTCGGGGTGGATATTTTTTTGAATCATCAATTCTGCAGCGCCTTTCACTGTCTGATTTACTATTTTGCTTGCAGTCTTGGCATCAAATCCTATCTGTATTCCTCCCTGTATCATCGCCCTCATAAACCTCAACACATAGGCAATCCCACAAGCTCCGAGGACTGTCGCTGCTTCCATTAAACTTTCATCTATGGTGATGCTAAAGCCTACGCTGTTAAATAAATCCTTAACCTGATTTTCTGTGGTTTCATTGATGTTTCGCCCGCAGATACAGGTTACCGACTCACGGATATCAGCAGCAATATTCGGCATTGCCCTGAAGGCAGTTGTTTGTGGTTCTATTTCCTGAAAGATTTCATCCAAGGTAATCCCTGTTGCTACTGATACAATGGTCTGTTTTTTGGGATTTAGAACAGGTTTGATTTCTTTTAGGATTGCCGTGACGTTATATGGTTTCACGCCAAGTATGACAATGTCCGCTTCTTTTGCAGCGATCTGATTGTCAGAATGTACCCGCACACCTTTATCCTGAAGATAAAGCAGGCTTGATGGATTTCTTTTGGTGACATGGAGATTTTGTGGCAAAAAATCAGCCTGCTCCAGCAAGCCGTTGGCTATAGAGGTTCCGAGATTTCCGCAACCGATGATTGCAATTCTGATATCTTTCAGCATGTTAGGTTTCTTGTATTTAAGGTTTGATAGCCTAAAGGTAAAAAGTAATGCTTGTTTTTGGGAGTTTTCCTCCTAAGCTAATCTCCCAAGCCTCATTTTTTTTGAAACGTTATTTTAAAAATAAAATTGTTGATTGAAAAAATTAGCAATTTTACTTGACTTAATGTAAAACAAACTTTACATTTGGTAAAAATATCTTTACAATTATGAAAAATGATAAATTATTAAATGTTCCGATGTTGGATAGGAAATGGAGGCCTTTGTCCTTTTTCTTTTTTCCACTGCCTGTTTTATTGGTGATTATCTTAAAAGTATTTCAATTGTCCGGAATCATTGGAATAGAAATTTCCGGCGAAGAGGTAGCAGAAATCTGTTATTCATTTTGGGCAATCGGCTTTATCATTCTTATCCTTTCCAAAGAAAAAGAGGAGGATGAAATGATCCGATTATTTAGGTTGCAGGCATTTCAAACGGGATTTTATTGGTTGATGTGGGGGTTGGGAGTGTTGATTGTCATTCATTTCCTTAGTAAAACTGATTTTTCAATACTAACCGGACCACCGATTTCAGCTTCATTGGTGATGTTTCTATTGAGTGCCTATGTTTTTGCAGCATTCAAATATCAAATCTGGAAATCTTCAAAAGAACTTTAAATCCTTGAAAACCATGTTGACAAAAATGTTATTACCTCGCCGCTTTCAGCTGATTGGCTGGATCATGTTTTTTCCTTTGGCCATTTTATTGGTGTTAAATGGATTTTATGATTACGAAATAGATTGGCTTACATGGGATAATTTCCGTTCAGGAGATATTTTTAATACATCAAATGAGAATTTCACAAATGAAATTTCGATTGTCGGAACTTTTCTATCCCTTTTCTTCATCGCTTTTTCCAAAGAAAAGCAAGAAGACGAGTACATTCAGAAGCTCAGGTTGGACAGTTTGCTCATTGCATTTTATGTTTACGGACTGCTTACGGTATTGGGAACCTTGGTTTTTTATAGTGTTGGCTACCTTGAATTTATGGGCTTCAATATGTTTTCGATCCAATTGGTGTTTATACTTCGCTTCAGATGGGTAATGTATAGACAACAAAACACCTTGTCATTGATCTAAATCAGGGCTCCATGAAAAACACCGTAAAAGTAGAACGTGCCAAGAAAGACATGACCCAACAGGACCTTGCGGATAAGATCGGTGTCTCCCGGCAGACGATTAATTCCATAGAAGCGGGAAAGTATGTTCCGTCTACTGTCCTTGCGCTCAAAATTGGCCGGGTATTCCAGACGCCTTTGGAATTGATTTTTGAGTTAGAGGATGGAGATTGAGTCATTATACATCGCCAATTAAAAGTAAAGAGGAAATCAGATATGCTTTTTTGAAATTTTAAACCCAACTAAAAACAATAAAAAGTTATATTTGGCATTTTAAACGCAAAAAACTGAATGTCAAAAATCATCCGAATCACCACAGTACCTATTTCATTAAAGCTTTTACTTTCTGGACAGATGAAGTTTATGAAAGACGCAGGATGGGAGGTATTGATGGTCAGTGCAGATGGCAAGGAGATAAATGAGATTGTAAAAAAGGAAGGTTGTCCTCATGAGGTCATTCCATTTACACGTAAAATCACCCCATTGCAAGACCTTGCCTGCTTATGGCAGCTTTATAACCTGATAAAAAGAGAAAAACCCGATATCGTTCATACCCATACCCCAAAAGCAGGGTTATTGGGGATGTTGGCATCCAAGCTCGCCGGCGTTAAAATTAGGATTCATACCGTTGCAGGTTTGCCATACATGGTGGCAGAAAAGCAAAAAAAGAGCTTGCTGGTCAAAATCGAAAAGCTTACCTATTCATGGGCAACCCATGTGTGGCCAAATTCCCGTTCTCTGAAAAGATTTATAGTAGATGAAAATCTGGTTGGCCAAGAAAAATTGAAAGTGATCGGTAATGGCTCGTCTAATGGGGTAGATCTTGAGAAATTCAACCGAGGAGTCTTGAAAGAAAACCACCTTGTAGCAGCCACAATGAGGATTATGCCGGGAGATAATGATTTCATTATCCTGGCTGTTGGCAGATTGGTAAAGGATAAAGGCATAGAGGAATTGGTAACTGCTTTTTTGGATTCCAAAATTTCAGAAAGGTCAAAGTTGGTTCTGCTTGGGTCCTTCGAACAGGAGCTCAACCCAATAGATGAGGAAATAGTCAGAAAAATAAAAGACCATCCTAGAATCGTTCAAATTGAATGGACTGACCATGTGGCGCATTACCTTGCTTTGGCAGATGTATTGGTTCATGCCTCACATAGGGAAGGATTCCCCAATGTGCTTTTAGAGGCAGGGGCTATGCAGGTTCCGATCATTTGTTCTGATATAATTGGCAACACAGATATAGTAACAAACAAAAAAACAGGTCTGGTTTTTCCTGTAAAGAACAAAGATGTTTTGAAAGATGCCTTGGAATTTGCCTATATCAAAAGGGAGGTCATGCAGGAATTGGCAGATAATTTGTATTCTGAAGTAGAGGATAAGTACCAGAGGAAGAAAATGCATCAGTTGATTTTAGAGAATTACAATAACTGCCTAAACTCTTTGGAGGATAATTAAAGTTGTCCAAACTAAAAACTCTTAGAAATTAGGCGTAATAATGTTAATTATTTTAATTTTTATTCGTTTTTTAGCAAATAATTTAAAAAAAGGAAAATGAAATATCTCGTTACAGGTACTGCTGGTTTTATCGGTTTTCATGTTGCACTTTATCTTCTTAAAAGAGGAGAATCTGTCGTTGGGGTTGATAATATCAATGATTACTATGACGTCAACCTTAAGTATCAACGGCTTGAAGAATGTGGGATAATCCGTAACGCTATTTCTGATAATAAAAAAGCCATATCCAATAAGTTCCCTGAGTATTCTTTTTACAAAATGGATCTTTCTGATAAGGCGGTTTTGATGGATATCTTTGAAAAAGAAAAAATTGATGTAGTCATCAATCTTGCTGCCCAAGCAGGTGTTAGGTATTCCCTAACCAATCCTGACGCCTATATTACCGCAAACATCCAATCATTTTTGAATATTCTTGAGGCCTGCAGGGCCTATCCTGTGAAGCATTTGGTTTATGCTTCTTCCAGTTCTGTGTATGGTGCTAATACCAAGATGCCATTTTCGACTTCGGATAACATAGACCATCCTGTAAGTTTATATGCAGCTACCAAAAAATCAAATGAATTGATGGCACATACCTACAGCCATTTATTCAATATCCCTACAACAGGATTGAGGTTTTTTACGGTTTATGGCCCTTGGGGTAGGCCGGATATGGCTCTGTTTTTATTTATTGAGGCAATCGAAAAAGGCAAGCCCATTCAGGTTTTCAACCATGGTAAAATGAAAAGGGACTTCACCTACATAGATGATATTGTAGAAGGAATAATTAGGGTGGCTGACAGACCGGCAAAACCTAATCCTGAATGGACAGGACAGGATCCTGACCCGGGATCTTCGTATGCCCCATTTAAAGTCTATAATATTGGAAATTCTCAGCCGGTAGAATTAATGGATTATATCGGAGCTTTGGAAAAAGCTTTGGGAAAAGAAGCCATTAAGAATATGCTTCCTCTGCAGCCGGGAGATGTCCCGGCCACTTATGCTGATGTGACGGATCTCAAGAGAGATACAGGATATCAGCCACAAACTTCAGTGGAAGAGGGTGTTGCCAAATTCGTAGCTTGGTATAAAGAATCCTACGGAAAGTAAATTTGCTTTCTGGATTTTGATTGCAAAACAATCGACTATACTAAATCGAATGACTATTCATTTGATCCCCAAAACTTTCTATCCTCAGATATGAAAAAAAATATCCTAATTACAGGTGGTGCAGGATTTATCGGCTGTCATGTGGTACAGCTATTTGTCCAGAAATATCCTCATTACCATATTATTAATTTGGATTGTTTGACATATGCGGGTAATCTTGAAAATCTCAGTGAAATTGAAAATGCCGAAAATTACACTTTCGAGAAAGCGAATATTCTGGATGTTGAGGCATTGACCGAAGTTTTTTCAAAGCACCAAATCACTGATGTAATCCACTTGGCTGCCGAATCACATGTTGACAGGTCGATCACTGATCCTTTGGCATTTGTAAAAACAAATGTGATCGGAACAGTCAATCTATTGAATGTGGCGAAATCTTATTGGAAAGAATACCAAAGCCATCTTTTCTACCACGTCTCGACTGATGAAGTTTACGGTTCTTTGGATCATGGCGGTTTTTTTACAGAAACAACCCCATATGATCCGCAGTCTCCTTATTCTGCTTCAAAAGCCGCTTCGGATCACTTTGTAAGGGCATATAGCAATACCTACAAGTTGAGAACTGTCATCTCAAATTGTTCCAATAATTACGGGCCCAATCAATTTCCTGAAAAGTTGATTCCACTTTGCATCAACAATATCAAAAATAACAGGCCTCTTCCGGTATACGGAAAAGGGGAAAATATCAGGGATTGGTTGTATGTCGTGGATCATGCGAGGGCTATAGACATGGTTTTTCATCATGGAAAAAATGGTGAGACATACAATATTGGAGGTTTCAATGAATGGATGAATATTGAAATTGTGAAGCTTCTGTGCCAAAAGATGGATGAAAAGCTCGGAAGGGAAAAAGGAACATCTGAAAAACTGATCACCTATGTCAAAGACCGGGCAGGGCATGACCTGAGGTATGCCATAGATGCATCCAAAATTCAGAAAGAGTTAGGGTGGGAGCCAAGCCTTCAGTTTGAGGAGGGTATCAGTAAAACCATTGATTGGTATTTGGAGAATGAATCATGGCTAGAAAATGTGACATCAGGCAATTATCAAAAGTATTATCAGGAACATTACGGGAAATGATTTCCCAAGTGACCATAAAAAAACACCCGGCCAATTTGGTCGGGTGTTTTTCATTTAGGATAAACTGAAGCTATTTCACTTCCACTTTTTCGATTTCCTTGAAGATATCGATCTGAGTGGCTTTTGCTTTTTCCTCAAATTGTTTCCAATCATTTTCGAAGAAATCATTCCAGACTTTCATAGCAGACTCAGCACTCTCTTTGGCTTGTTGTAACAGTCTTGCCTCTGTTGGTCCAGGTGCTGTGTAAGAAGAATTGGCATAACTTCTCGGGGCAAACAGCCTAGTCATGGTGCTTGGATAAAGATTTCTGATAATTCCCTGACCTTCCCTTGTAGGACCGTAAAATGCCTCTCTGGTAGAATCTACTTTCTTTTTGGTTTCATTGGCAAGTTTGACCAATTCTTTGACAGATTCAGAATCCACATCTTTGGCATAGGCCAATAGTTTGTCTATTGTCTTTTTAGCATCATCAAGCTGACGGGTTGCTTTCATGACTTCACCTGATAGTGCCTCGGTTTGTTTTATAAATTCTTCTCGAGCTTTCAAGTCAGCCAAATTCGGTTGAATCCTAGGATCTGAATACACCATGATAGCCGTTTCCGCGGTTTCATCTCCATATTTTAATACCACTTTGTATTTTCCTGGTAAAGCATCGCCTCCGCTTGCTTCATAGAATCCCCTTGCCCTGCCGCCTTGGCCACCACCGCCACCTCGAAAAGAAGGGGTTTCTACACTTGCCTTTCTGTCAAGATTCCAAGAAACCTTATTCACACCTTGTGTAGGAAGCTTCTTAATTGTTCTTATTTGTTCTCCTTCTTCATTGAAAATGGAAACAACCACAGAATCAAGTTTTTCTTTGCCGGGATCATTGAGGATAAAACTTAACCTTCCTCCAAAATCCCTGTTTTCAGCTGCATATTTACCGTCTGCAGGGAACCTTTCACCGTGAGGCTGGTGGATTTCTGCCTGAAAGGCATCAGGTGCAGCGATTGCTGTTAACTTTTCAACGGGGGTTTTTCCAGAATTTTTTGCAAAAACTCTCAATGGTCTGATATCATCAAGGACATAAATAGAGCGGCCAAATGTTCCGATTACCAAATCAGCTTCTCTTTCTTGGATTACCATGTCATAAGTGGAGACTGCATTTGGATAGCCATGTCTCCATTGGTTCCATGTTTTGGCATTGTCAAAACTTACATACAGGCCATATTCTGTCCCCAAGAAAACCAAGTTCGGTTCTACAGGATCTTGTACAATGGACAGGGCAAAACCCCAAACCTTACTGTCATCTGCGATTCTTTCATAAGTCGCACCATAGTTTTTGGTTCTGTAGGCATAGGCTGAGAAATCATTGTTCCGGTAATTGTTGGCAATGATCCAAGCCTCTCCTGCATCATATTTTGATGCTTGGATCTGCGGAATCCAGCTCGCTTTTGGAAGACCTGTAAGCTTGGCTGATGTGTTGGTCCAGGTTTTTCCTCCGTCTTTGGTCACTTGGACATTACCGTCATCAGTTCCCACCCATATCACATTAGGATCTACAGGACTTGGAGCAATGGCGATGATGGTGGTGTGGTTTTCAGCACCGGTGACATCAAAGGTCAAACCACCTGTTTCTTGTTGCTTTTGTTTTTCAGGATCGTTGGTGGTCAAATCCGGGGAGATAATCTCCCAGGTCTCACCACGGTCTGTACTTTTATGCAAAAACTGACTTCCATAATAAATGGTGGTCATGCTGTGTGGATCCTGGGCAATGGCTGCATTCCAATTGAACCTCAAAAAGACATCCTTGTCAGGATGGGTTGGTCTGACAGTTCTCGTATGTCCGGTTTCTTTGTCATATCTACCAACATTTCCTCCTTGGGACATGGCGTAGCCATATCTGGAATCAGCTGGATCGGGTACTACATCGAACCCATCCCCGAACATGATTTCTTGCCAATAAGTGTTTCTGATGCCATCTCTTCTCCAGACATAAGCAGGTCCCACCCAGCTTCCATTGTCCTGAAGGCCGCCGTAAATATTGTAAGGAACTTCATTGTCTACATTGATATGGTACCATTGCCCAACAGGAATGTTTTCAGCAAAATACCAGGTTTTTCCTCCGTCACGGGTAATATTCAATCCTCCGTCATTTCCATCGATCATCAATTTTGGATCATTGGGATTGATATACCAAGCATGGTGATCCGGGTGAACTCCAGAATAAGATAAGATCTCATTAAATGAACGCCCCCCATCCTCACTCATTCCTACCCTAGAATAAAGCGTATAAACTCTGTCAGCATTTTTGGGATCTGCATGGATTTCAAAATAATAGAAAGGACGGTCACCGATCTCAGGTTTGTCATTCATCATCTTGAAATTACTGCCTCCGTCTTCAGAGACATACAAGGCATTTTTGGATGACTCAATCAGAGCATATACCTTTTGGCTGTTGGCTTTAGATATTGCAAGTCCCATTCTTCCCAGATCACCCTTTGGAAGCCCGTTTTTATCATCCAGTTTTTTCCATGTTTCCCCACCGTCTATCGTTACATGGAGGCCTGAAGATGGTCCCCCTGATTTGAAAAACCATGGATATCTCCTATGTTCCCACATATTGACAAAAATCTTGTTGGGATTATTTGGATCCATAATCATCTCTCCGACACCAGTCTTGGTATCTATATAAAGGATTTTTTTCCATGTTTTGCCACCATCTGTGGTTTTGTACAAGCCACGGTCTTCTTGTTCTCCCCAAGGGGAACCGATAGCTCCGACGTAAACTGTATTAGGGTCATCAGGGTGCACTATGATTCTATGTATGGCTTTGGTTTTTTCCAATCCCATTGGCTGCCAAGTCTGACCTGCATCCATAGATCTGTATACTCCAAAGCCCATATTTAATGAGTTTCTTGGATTTCCTTCTCCTGTCCCCACCCAGATAATGCTTGGGTTCTTTTGGTAAATAGAAATGGCTCCGATTGAATGCACTTTTTCCTCGTCAAAAATCGGGGACCAGGTGATTCCTCCCGAAGTTGATTTCCACAGGCCTCCCGAAGCAGATCCTGCGTAAATAATCTGTGGATTTTCATCAATGGCATCAATGGCAGTTATCCTTCCGCTCATAGCAGCAGGACCTACATTGCGCGCTTTCATGGATTTAAATTGATCCATGTCAACTTTCTGCGCTAACGATGCTGGTTGTGTGGCAAACATCCACAGCATCACCAAACCAAGAAAGCTCAATTGGGTTAATATTCTTTTTTTCATAGAGGGATATTTTCTTTTCTAAATATTAAATAAATTCAAATAGGTCAGGTAAAATATTCTTTTGATACAAAGGGGGGAATGGTTTGATGGATGGAGGATTGATTTTTCCATTTTGATAATTCAAATCCTCCACTTCCGATCAATCGCTATAATTTTTAGGAATGATTAAAAAAAAAAGTTTGAAAATATAGTTTGGCAGATAGTGTTTTTCATTTTTTTTTAGGCTTTCCTATTATAATAAACCTACTTTTGACCGTTGATGATTTGGGCTAAAGATTGTCCTGTGCAAGTGTAAGTTTCCTTGCAAATGAAAAAATAAATCTGAACTTTGTACACAATTACGTAGGTTACATATACATGAAAAAGATTGCAATTTTAGGATTTTGCTTGGTTTTGGGTTTTCAGGTCAATGCAAAGGAATTAGTATCAAGGGATTCAGTAGGGATAGAAAAAGTTGGAAATAAAACTTTTATTATTCATCAAGTCGATGAAAAAGAAACACTTTTTGGTATTTCAAGGCGGTATCAAGTTGCTGTCAATGACATTATGCAAAATAACGCCCAGCTTTCCGAAGGAATAAAAATCGGTCAGCGGATCAGAATCCCATTTGTTACCAAATCAGCTGTACCTTCCGGATCCTCTCTCCACAAAGTTGCCCCCGGAGAAACGATGTTTTCGATTTCCAAAAAATATGGAGTCTCCGTTTCTGATATTTTAAGCTGGAATAACCTCCAAGGTGCTGATCTTAGTGTCGGTCAGTCACTCATCATCCAAGGTGTAGAACCCAAACCTACTCCTTCCCAAGCGGTTAGCAATCCTGTCATTCAAGCTAAAGAAGTAGAAAAAGTAACAACGGTAGCTGCTCCCGTGGTAAATACTGTTTCTGAACCTAAACCCAATTCCCCAAAAACACCTAATCCGGTTGCTGAGACACCAACACCATCAAAAACTGCATTGCCGACAAACTTGCCGGGGGACTGGATCACACATACGGTAAGCCCGGGAGAAACCCTGTTTTCGATTTCCCAAAAGTATAGCGCAAACATCGAAGACATACAGACCTGGAATGGATTGGGATCGAATAGTATCTCTGTGGGTCAAAAACTCAAGGTAGGAAGAGAAGCCAATTCGACGGTCCCTGTAGTAACCTCTTCTGTGCCTGTCATCATCAACAATGAAAAAACCAATGCTACTTTGAGTACTGCAAAAGGAGATTTAGGTGACACCAATGGAAGTACTGCTTATAAAAATATCAAAGAAACCGGTTTGGCAGAAGTCATAGAAGGAACTTCCAACCATAAAAAATACCTTGTCCTTCACAAAGAAGCTCCTGTGGGAACCATCATGAGAGTTAGGAATGAGGAGAATGACATTACTATATTTGCAAGAGTAGTAGGCAAGCTTCCTGATACAGGAGACAACAGCAAACTTGTGGTAAAGTTGTCCAAGGCTGCATATGACCAGCTTAGGGCAGTGAATGCAAGGTTCCCGGTAGAGATTTCTTATTGATTTCCCCATGAATAAAGGCCAACTGATATTTCACCACTTTTTTAGATTCATCTGGAATTCCATTTTTGTGCTGACATATCCTATTTTGGCTACATTTGGGTTGTTATTTGTCGGTATTACATATCTTTTTTCTTTGTTGTCGCGGGTTTTTGCAGGAATTAGAAAAGGCAAAAAGGCCGAAGTTATTTTGGACTCTGAATGGATGGTATTGCCTCAGACCGAAGGGTTGTTGGAAGCCAAAATGTATAAACAAATCATGTTTGGGCCTTCCTGTTTCCAACTGAGAAGGATTGATGGTGTGCCTTCTGTCTTGCAGGATCATTATTTTGGAAATAAGGTCAGGTTTATTGAAGAAGGGATTTTGCTGGAAAAATGGAACAGCACAGATTCCAAGGAATTGCCTGATTTTGATATCTGTCTTTACAATCCTGATACCGATACTCTAACCTCTTTGACCAATATTAAATGCTTTGATTGGCATCTTTCTGAAAAAGAAAATAAAAATCTGTCTTTCAAATGGTTTGACGGCATACAGGGCGGAGAGGTCAAAGTAGCAATTTGACATGTATTTAAAAGATTTTTTGGATCAAAAAGTAACACAATATAACCAACCTGGATTTATAGAGCTTGATCCAGTCTCTATCCCTCATCGGTTTTCTATCAAGCAGGATATTGAAATAGCGGGTTTTTTTGCCGCAACTTTGGCATGGGGTCAGCGAAAAACCATCATCAACAAATGCCTGCAACTAATGGAAATGATGGATAATTCACCCTACCAATTCATGTTGCACCACAAAGAATCTGACTTGAAGCCATTCTTGAATTTCAAGCACCGCACCTTTAATGATTTGGATACGCTTTATTTTATCCGGTTTTTTTCTGCTTTTTATAAAGAAAAGGAATCTTTGGAAAGTGCTTTTACAATTGGATGGAATGAGGAGGAAGACATTATGTCTGTACTATTGAAAAATTTTCATCAATATTTTTTTCAGGATCCATTTGCTCCAAGCAGGACCAAAAAACATGTAGCCACACCGGACCGGAATTCGGCCTGTAAGCGGTTGAATATGTTTTTGAGATGGATGGTAAGGAAAGACGAAAAGGGTGTGGATTTCGGTATTTGGGATACCATTCGGCCCTATCAGTTGATTTGTCCCTGTGACCTGCATGTAGATCGAGTAGGACGAAAATTGGGTCTGATTACTAGGAAACAGACCGATTGGTGGACAGCAGTAGAGTTGACCCGAAGGCTAAGAGAGTTTGACCCTATTGATCCTGTCAAATATGATTTTGCTTTGTTTGGACTGGGAGTGGAGGAGAAGTTTTGAATCACTTCTCCTATTATCCATCCTTATTTCGGCCATTCAGCAGGATTTTTTCTCCACTCTACGAGCGAAGCTAAGGTATAATCATCAATGAAATCATCTGCTAGAGCCTGCGGAAGCATAGATGAGTAATCACTCAGACAAACCAATTTCACCCCTGCTTCTTCAAAGTTTTGTTTGGCAACATCAAAACCATAAGTAAAAATAGCGACCATCCCCAAAACCTCAAATCCGGAGGCTTTTAGGTCAGCCACTGCCTTCAATGAGCTTCCTCCTGTGGAAACCAAGTCTTCAATGACCACTACTTTTTGACCCGGGGTTACTTTTCCCTCGATCATATTTTCCATGCCATGTCCTTTGGCTTTGGATCTGACATACAAAAACGGGAGGTCCATGGTATCTGCAATAAGTGCCCCCTGAGGTATTCCTGCTGTGGCAACTCCCGCAATTGCTTCCGCATCAGGAAAATATTGATGTATAACCTCAATAAGCTTATTTTTAATATATTTTCTGACTTTGGGATAGGATAAAGATAATCTGTTATCACAATAAATCGGGGACTTCCAGCCCGAAGCCCAGGTAAAAGGATTGTTGGGTTGTAATCTTATAGCTTCTATTTCCATTAGCTTTGAAGCTACTTCTGAAGCGGTTTTTTTGTCGAATATTTCCATGGTCTAAAATTAAGGTATAAATTCCAAGCGGGGATTGTGCAGGCTTAAAAATTTTATGCATTTTTGGTCATCTTCCTTTCAAAACCAAGGAACAAGATTTTCATCATATGAAGATTTTTATCAACGACAAACCGCTGGAACTATTTACACCTGAGGAGCTGCCCGTAGACAGAACTTTTGAAGTGATCTATGACCATCCTGAAGACATTCCTGCAACAGGCGACTTTCATGATGATGTCCTCATTATTGAGCCATCCAAGGACGTAATCATCAAATTGCTTTACCTGCTGAGGTCTAGGAAGCTTAAAAATCTAGATTCTGTAAGTGTGGTTTGTGCTGATAAACCGGCTCTAAAGTCATTTATCAAAAGTAGGTTTACAGTCATCAAAGCTGCAGGTGGCATAGTCGTCAAAGAAGATAAAGCACTTTTTATTCTAAGGTTGGGAAAATGGGATTTGCCAAAAGGGAAATTTGATAAAGGAGAAACCCCGGCTCAGTGTGCGGTTCGAGAAGTGGAGGAGGAATGTGGAATTAAAGTCAAAATAGGCTCCAAAATCACCAACACTTGGCAT
This sequence comes from Aquiflexum sp., assembly GCF_977115555.1. Taxonomy (NCBI): domain Bacteria; kingdom Pseudomonadati; phylum Bacteroidota; class Cytophagia; order Cytophagales; family Cyclobacteriaceae; genus Aquiflexum; species Aquiflexum sp. The sequence goes on along the minus strand of NZ_CDSBKL010000028.1, from coordinate 6,175 downwards.
ACTTATACCCAAGACCGGAAAAGTATTTTGAAAAAGACATATTGGTATGTCATGGAAAGTATCAACGACGCAGGGATGAAACCCCAAAAAGAAGAGGGGATTGTAGATATCCGGTGGATGGGACACCAGGAAGCCAAGACGGCTTTGGTCAATTCTTATCCTTCCATGCGGTACTTATACAAGCAATTTTTGAAAATTATGCCTAAAATTCACAATTCATAAGGCAAATAGTCTGAAACATCGCCGTTGTATCTATGGACTTCTCGGATTATTGTCGAACTCACATTTGCATACTTTGGTGAAGTTATTAAAAAAACAGTCTCCAGGTCAGGGTTAAGATTGCGGTTCATCTGACTGATTGTATTTTCATATTCAAAATCAATGGTATTTCTCAATCCTCTGACAAGAAAATTAGCGCTTTGATTTTTGGCAAGTGAAGAAGTCAATTCATTATATACCAATACTTTGACATTTTCATTCCCTACATATAGGCTGCTGATTTTTTCAACCATCATGTCAATTTCGAAATATCTGTTCTTTTTGGCCGAATTATACCCTATGGCAATGATTACTTCATCAAAAAGTTTCAGACTTCGAAGTACAATGTCATGATGGCCTTTTGTAAACGGGTCAAATGAGCCTGGAAAGAGGGCGATTTTTTTCATCTGTTGTAATGTTAGGGAAGTTCCCAATAGGATTCAAATATCTCAGATTTTTGAAATATTTCAGCACCTTCATGGTACTGTATATTTGAAAAAGGAGTTGAAATTTTGAAATTTTTAAAATATAAATTCCCCCAATCTTCGTCAATTTCATAGGATGAAATATTTCCAAATACCGAAACACGGCAGAAAGACCTGTTGAAATTTAGTTGATGGACAATACCGAGCGTGTATTTTAAAAAATCCGCTTTGTTTTTTACTTCAAATTTATTGAACAAAGAAAGTTCCTGATTTGAAAATGCTATCAAATAGAAAAAATCTTTTTGAATCAAGACCATAATCTCTTGATTCAGGAGGTTAAATTTTTCTTTTAGAGCAAATGAAAGAAAAGATGAAGCTCCATGGTGGAAAGTAATATCTGATTTATTATCCGACAATAATTCAGAAAGGTCCTTTTGAATGCTTCCTACTAGGTGGAGATTATTGCTTGATAATGTCGTATCAAATAAAAACATGTTTTCTTTTGGCTTTTCTGCAAAAAACAGAAAGATCGAGGAAAGAGAACTTTCAAACAACATACCTGGAACCAAGGAGAAAGGTGAGACATGGTTGAAAACCCGAACCGGGATATCTAGTTTCAAAAGTTTTTCATCCTTTAGTTTGAACGCCAACAACCTAGGGCTTTCATATGATTGTCGATGAATTGCTAATATTTTACCGTTTTGGTCTTTGACAAAATAAAAATAATAATCGTCAAATAAGAAAAGCGATAAACTTGACACCAATTGAGGGTCAAATTTATCGCATAGAATTTTTTCTTGGAGATTATTTTCTGTCAGGATGGCCAAAATTACTCCCAGTTACCTGAAGTAGAAGAATCGGTTCTAGATCCAACTCTAAGAGCCTTCTCTTTATTGTTGAGTCTTCTTTTCGGATTTATCGGATCAGGATCCCTGATTTCGAATACAGGAATCTCTCTTTGGGTTCTTTCTACTTTGTCAGCAAAAAACTCAAACTGCTTTCCGCCCGATCCTGGGACTACTTGAAGATTGTCCAGATTGAAATTTGGATATTTTCTTTCATTGAACAAAGAATCTATCACATTGACTGAACCAAGGGTATCATATTTGACGGTTATCTCTTCTTTTCCGTATTCAAGAAGTTTGGTTGTTTCAGTTCTTTGGACAAGCCAAATCTTACCATCTTGGATAAATTTCTTTAAATCATTCCAATTACCTGCATAAACGCCATTGGTAGCCAAATATGCAACCTGGGCATCTCTAAGCATTTGAAGTTTTTCGATAATCCTAGCTTCTGTAGCTATGATAAGTTTTTCTTGTTGCATTACATCGTCCACACTTTTGTAGAGGAAATAGCCAAGAGTAAGGGCGGAGATTAAGAAGACAATCGATAAAATTCTGGATAGTGTCATTTTTTGGATTGATTAGAACTTATGATAAGGTTGATGGTATAATCAAGATGCTATTTTATAGAATTATTTTCAAAATTAAAATAACCTTTCCATAATCTCGCATCATTCACGGATTTTATTCCCCAAAATAAGCGGTGTTTCTCCTCATTTTTGATGGATGACAATAAATTGATGTCGAGAAACTGTATTTCTGTGATCAACTGTTTGTCATTTGGCAATTCGGGATCCTTTCCCATGCTCAAAGTTCCGCCAATTTGCCTTACATGAAAATAAAGCTCTACTGCATGAAGGGGTGGATTCAAATATTCATAATTGCATAGGAAACTCTCGACTTCAATTTCAATTCCTGTTTCTTCAAGAAACTCCCGCTTTAAATTTACTTCACTCGATGTCCCATATTTCATTCCTCCACCAGGCACATTCCAAAAGTATTTGCCATTTCCCATGTTATGTTTGATCATAAGGATTTTTTCATTTTGGATCAAAACCCCGTTTACTCTTGTCCTTAGCCTTCCCCCAAATTTCTCATGAAGTTCCTTTTCCGAAATTGTCATATTAGCCTTAGCTTCGTCAATGATGATTGGTAAAGATAGTCAAGACAATTTAAAGCCTTCAATCCTATTAGGAAGAAATTTTCCTTTTGAACCCACCACAGGTCAAATGGATTTTTTCAGGCAAATGGATGGGTTTTTGATTCGAAAACCTACAATCAGCAAAGCTTTTTTGCTAAGGGGATATGCCGGCACCGGCAAGACTTCTCTTATTTCAGCTCTTGTAAAAACCCTTCCCAAGATCAAACTCAAATCTCTTTTGCTAGCACCTACGGGGAGGGCAGCAAAAGTCATGGGCAATTATAGCAATAAAGCTGCTTTTACCATCCATAAAATCATTTATAAGCCAAAAGGCGAAGCCGGGGATTTGGGTCAGGGTTTCGTACTTCAAAAGAACTATTTCAAGGACACATTATTTATCATTGATGAGGCATCAATGCTTTCAGATGACACTGCTTCAGGAAGAAGCTTACTGCGGGATTTGATTCATTTTGTATTTCAGGAATCTAGTAACCAATTGCTCTTGGTGGGAGATATCGCCCAATTGCCCCCTGTTGGCAGTTCATTGAGTCCGGGACTGGACAAAGATTATTTGATCAGGAATTTTAGGCTTGAGGTCGATGGAGTGGAATTGAAAGAGGTGATGAGGCAGCAGCTTGCCTCGGGAATATTGTTCAATGCAACCCAACTCCGGCAAAATCTGACCAAAGAACCTCCAACGGTTTCGATGGTTACCTCAGGTTTCAAAGATTTTTTCAGGATGACAGGTGAAAGATTGGAAGACGGTTTGCGCTATGCCTATGAAAAATACGGAATCGAAAACACAACGATTATTACAAGGTCAAACAAATCAGCGGTCCAATACAACCAATATATCCGAAGGACCATCCATTTTTTTGAAGATGAAATAGCAGCAGGAGACATGCTGATGATCGTCAAAAACAATTATGTCTACATGGCCGAATCAGAGAAAGTCAATTTCCTTGCAAACGGCGATTTTGCAGAAGTAATCAAGATCAGGTCATTTGAAGAAATGTATGGTCTGAGATTTGCTACATTGGAATTGAGGTTGATCGACTATCCTGATGAACCATATTTTGAAGCAAAGGTAATCCTCGATACACTCTATAGCCCGCATCCGGCTTTGAGTACCGAGCAATACCGGGAATTATACCGGCAAGTCTCTGAGGATTATGCAGATGTTGCAAACAAGACCGAAAGAATGGAATTGATAAAAAAAGATTATTATCTTTCGGCACTGCAGGTCAAGTTTGCGTATGCATTGACGTGTCATAAAGCACAGGGTGGGCAATGGGACGCTGTTTTCGTCGATCAGGGTTACCTAACAGACGATATGGTCAACCAAGATTACCTCCGATGGCTTTATACAGCAATGACCCGTGCGAAGAAAGAACTGTTTATGGTGAACTTTCACCCGAAGTTTTACCTTAATGTAAATGATTTAGAAGTTTAAAACCTAAATACAATCAAAAATGAAAAAGACCCTTTTATTCATGGTAGCTGTCCTGATGGCATTTACCGTTTACTCGCAAGATCAAAAAGGACCGGTAATCGAGTTCCAGGAAAAAGAAAAAGACTTTGGCAGCATTACCCAAGGTGACAAAGTAGAGCATGTCTTTACTTTCAAGAACACAGGAGATGGACCTCTCAAAATTCAGAATGTGGCCGTAACTTGTGGCTGTACAGCACCTAACTGGCCGAAGGAAGCCATTGCTCCGGGAGCAACAGGTGAGTTGAAAGTAGTGTACAATTCAGCAGGTAAGATGGGAACTCAAAACCCCATTATCCGGATTTATTCCAATGCTTCAGAGCCTATTGAAAAAGTATCCCTAAAAGTGAATGTATTGCCTAAAGGGCAGTAAAAAGCATTTCTAATCTTATCATTAAAGCCGATAGTATTTAAAACTATCGGCTTTATTATTTAAGGAGTATTCTAGTCTACTTTCAAAAGAACCAATAATTCTTTTCCTTCCCCATCCTTCAGGATAAGTTTTCTGTTTTCGAAAGTGTATTTTTTGGTATTGTGGAAGGCTTGGGTCACAGCCCTTTCCAATAGCATTTCAGGTTGGGGACAGGCCATCATGGTGCTCATCAAATTTCCAAATTCGATTTCTGTTTCTGTCAGTTTTGTAATGGGTCCCCTTATTGTATTACACCCGGAAAATCCAAAAATTCCTCTCTCAGCAGCGTTGAACTCTATTGTCAATGCTTTTTCCATTCCAACAGGATTTTCAATTTCGCCCACTTTCACTATTTTGAAGATATCAGTAATGCGCAGCGTTTTGTCAGTCTTTTGAGAAATTACCTCGACCAAACTGTATTTTAGACTTGAGGCATCTGCGGGAATTGGGGCAGGGAGTTGCTCAACATTTACTTTAATCTGATAAATATTACCCGGTTTATAGTCAAATCCCTCAATGCTACTGAAAAAATTGAGCCATTTGCCTTCTTCAATTTCAGCTGTTTCCTGTATCTGAAGGCAACTCATAGGGCCGACTCCCTGACAAGGTACCTTGCTGCTGTTCACCCAAAATACTTTTTCTTCAACATTTTGTTTTGCAGTCATTTTGGTGGATTTACAGGAATACATAGACATAAACAGCATTCCAAAACAGAAGATCAGGAGGTTTTTCATAAAGTCACATTTTGTTTGTTCAATTCCAAGACGAAGGAATTATACTTTTTGATTGAGGATGTGATTTTAAGGATGTTAAAAAACCTAAACACATGTCGCTCAAAATGATATTTCCTCAAGAATTACTTTTGCCAATTTCTCTGCCCAGGACTTGTACACCAAATCACTCGGATGGAGTTTGTCTTCAACAACCATCTCAGGTGAAGCTCCAATTTTTCGATATTCTTCAGTGATGTCTATGTAATGGGCCCCAAGCTCATCTGAAATACTTTTTTTAGCGGCATTGTAGGCATCAATTTCTTTGGCTACTTTTTGCTGATCGGTTCCTCTTTCTGAAGCAAAAGGAGTAATTCCCCAATCAGGAATAGAAATGACCACAACATGTTTTGGATTTCCTTCTGCGAAATTGATTGACTTGGTCAGCATTTTTCTGAATTCAATCTCGTAATCAGAAACTGACCGGCCCCGGTATTGGTTGTTTACTCCGATCAAAAGCGTGACCAAATCATAAGTATTTCCTCCAATTCCTGCGGCTTCAATGCCTTTGTCCAGCTCGTCAGTCGTCCATCCTGTTTTGGCAATGATGGTTGGGTTCTCAAAAATGAGGTTATTTGATTTTAATATTTCGACAGCTTGATTTGGGTATCTGCCTGATGATTCCACTCCCTCACCGATGGTATATGAATCTCCCAAAGCCAAATAGGTATATGTTTTTTCTTCCATTTTTTCAGTATTTTCTTTTTCCTTACATCCAAAATAGAGGCTGGAAATTAGGAGGATTTTGAGTACGATTGATTTCATTTCCCTTTGGTTAAGATTTGAAAATTTCTTCCATCAAGGTAAATGTACCCATATCTGAATCCATTTCTACATG
>NZ_CDSBKL010000027.1:0-20858 GCF_977115555.1 Aquiflexum sp. | reverse complement strand
AGGGTTAGCTTCCCACCAATTATATCTAGACCGTAATTTTAAATCCAAGGCAAGTTTTGGGACTGAAATGCTAGTCGAAAACGATATTCTTGCCGAGTTTTTTCTTTCGGATATCATGGAAAGGATTAGCCAAGATTTATTTATCAAAAACTCAATGACGGACCCTTTGATGAGGAAGGAGCCCATTGAACAGAAGATAAGGAAAATCCATATGAACAATTACTTTGACCAATATGTGCTCAAAGTAAAAGTCTTTAATTATTTAGGGGAAAATATTTTGGAAAGGTATAATTCCAATACTCTAAACGAAATTGAAATGCAATTTGTCAAAAGTGATTACGCTACCTCTGTGAAGGATCTGTATTTTATCCATAAGGGCACAGAAGGTGACGGAAACCAATATTTTGCATTCATTCCGATCTTTAAAGATAATTTTTATATCGGTACGGTATTCCTGGAATTAAGGCAATTGCGGATTGTCCCCGGTTCTGTATTTCCCAAGCTGCTGATTGATGAGAAATATATGGCTGGCATAAACGATAAAAAATTTGACTATGCAGTATATGAGGAAGGGGAATTAAAATATGGTGTAGGTTTGTTCAACTATCGGGCTGCGGGTATAGAAGAGCTATTGAACCAATCTATTCTATATACTTCAGGGATTTACAAAGGGAGGTTCCACCATGTTGGAGTCAAGGAGCTGGACAAGGTGATTGTGGTGTCATCCCCGGTTTATCCTGTTTATTATATACTCGCTGATATTTCACTTTTCTTTTTGGGTTTCATCCTGTTCACGCTTATTGCCTTGGTGTTTGGTACTTTTTCAAAAAGGATTGGATCATACAGATTCAACTATGCTACAAAACTCCAGCTTTACCTAAATTTTGCATTTTTCTTTCCTATCCTAATAATAAGTCTGATCATTGTCGGATTGTTTACAAGTTCATATCAGGAGGAGCTTAACAGACAATACCTTCAAAAAACATCCTTGGTAACCGATAATCTTTCCCCGATTATAGAAAAGAAAAACAGTGGAATTTTGGAGAAGGATGAGCTTTTGGAGACCATTAACAACCTCTCGGGAAATGCAAATACTGACATCAACCTTTTCAGCAGCGATGGGGTTTTGGTCAGTACGTCCCAGCCAAATATATTTGACAAAAAAGTATTGACCAATTATATCAATCCCAATGCCATCGTGGAATTGGTGGAAGGACAGAATAACCTTGTCCTATTGGAAGAAAAAATAGGTAATCTGACTTTCAAGTCTGTATATTCTGCGATCAGGTCTAAGGACGGGCAAGAAGTACAGGCGATTGTAGCGGTTCCTTTTTTTGAATCGGAGACCGAATTGGACTTGTTGATAGCAGATGTATTGAGCAATATCATCAACATATTCGTTTTGGTTTTCATCGTGTTTTTATTCATTTCCTATTTCGTTTCCAAAAACCTGACTTTTCCATTTAAACTCCTGACCCAAAAACTCAAAGTGACTGGCTTGGAAAACAATGAACCTATGTATTGGCCCACCAATGACGAGATTGGACTCTTAGTGAATGAATACAACAACATGTTGTTCAAACTGGAAGCAAGTAAGAAAGACCTTGCCTATTCGGAAAAGGAATCTGCCTGGAGAGAAATGGCCAAACAAGTGGCCCATGAAATCAAAAATCCGCTGACTCCCATGAAGCTTACCTTGCAGCATTTGCTTAGGTTGCAATCAGAGGGAAAATTAGATGATCCGGGAAAGCTTAAGCAGCCATTGGAGACTTTGATTCATCAGGTGGATACCCTGAGCGATATCGCCACTTCTTTTTCCAGTTTTGCCAAAATGCCGAAGCCAAAGAAAGAATTGATGGATTTCAAAAATGTGGTTTTGGGTACATTGGAATTGTTTAAAAACAGGGAAAATGAAAAAATAATATATGGTGACCTCACGGATGAAGACACCTTACCGGTGATGGGGGACAAACAGCTTTTTGGAAGGATCATCGCCAATTTGATCATCAATGGTTTTCAGGCCACCGAACCACATAAAAAGTCAATCATACTGGTTTTTCTTAGAGTCGTAGATCTTCAGGTATTGTTGGAAATAAAAGACAACGGTAAAGGAATCCCGAAAGAATTGAGGGACAAGATTTTTGCACCAAACTTCAGCACCAAGTCCGAAGGATCGGGATTGGGGCTTGCCATTGCCAAAAGAGGGGTCGAAACCGAAGGTGGCAAAATATGGTTTGAGACCGAAGAGGGTAAGGGAACTTCCTTCTTTTTGTCCTTCAATCTGGTTAAGGAAACTCCTGTAGTATAAGCCATTTCTATATTTCCATTCCTATTTTTAGTCAATTTTTTTTCGTTTGAATCTGGGAAAATGCTTTTAATCTGAGAGTTATCCATCTTTTTGATGAAAATATTACCTTAGCAAGGATATATGCATAACAGTATGATTCGGGTAAGGTATTTTGTCTTGGTTCTAATTTTGAACTTGGGATTTTGTACTGGTATTTTTGCCCAAAATTCTGTCTGCAAATGGATACCAGCTGGTCAAGCTTCCAACCAATTTTTACTCGATTCTTTGAGTGTCATTGAGGAAAGTATCAGTGTGAAAGACAAATCGGAAAAAGATTATCCATTCACTTATGACCTTAATTCTGGGAATATCAAAATCCAATTGAATCCCGAAGACAAAGCGGATTCCCTTCTTGTTTGTTATAGAACTTTTCCCTTTGCATTGAACCAGACTTCCTCCAAAAGGACCCTTTTGGCAGATTACGATTCGACTGCCATGTTTAAGAATAACAGGTATCAGGCAGCCCCCACTTTTGATTTTCGTGAAGAACTCTTCCCAAGTACAAACCTCAACAAATCAGGAAACCTAACCCGCGGAATTTCTTTTGGCAATACGCAAAACCTTTTTGTCAATTCCTCTCTGAATCTTCAGATGAGTGGACAGCTGACAGAAAACCTGAATATCCGGGCAAGTATCACCGATCAAAATGTGCCTTTTCAGCCTGAAGGTAATACCCAACAGGTACAGGATTTTGATAATATTCTAGTCGAGCTTTATAATGATAAATTCAGTCTTTCGGCAGGTGATGTAGTGCTACAGCAGAGAAAATCTGAGTTCCTCAGGTATTATAAAAATGTGCAGGGAGCCCAATTCACGACCAATTATAGGCTAGGGGATAAGTGGCAGGCATCTACCCAAGCAGCGGCATCTGTTGCCAAAGGAAAGTTTGCTTCTATTTTATTGGAAGTGACGGAAGGGACCCTTGGGCCTTATAGGATTCCGGGTCCTCAGAATGAAAGATTTGTCATCATCATGGCCAATTCTGAAAGGGTATTTTTAGACGGCGTACAGCTTCAGAGAGGGTTCAATTATGATTATGTCATCGATTACAATCAGGGTGAAATTACCTTTACCCCAAAGGTCTTGATTACCCAATACACCCGAATCAGAATAGACTTCGAATACGCTGAGAGGAATTATTCCAGATCGATCCTTACCGCAAATCATATTCAGGAATCTGATCGGGTATCCTTTTACATGAATTTGTACAGAGAACAGGACAACAGAAACAGACCACTTTTTTTTGAGCTATCAGATGAAGATAAGGTCCTCCTTGCCTCCGTCGGGAATGATACCGAGGCCGCCTCCATACCAAGGGTGGACAGTGTGGCCTTTGATCCCAATAGGATTCTCTATAGAAAAGTAGCTGATATAGATGACCAAGGAAGACCTTTTGAGTACTTCGAATATTCCAATGATCCGAATGAGGCTTTTTTTGCAGTTTCTTTCAGTGAAGTGGGCCAAGGAAACGGAGATTATATCAGGCAAAGCCAATTGTCCAACGGTCCTGTTTTTGCTTTTGTACCAAAGGTTGGAGGGCAATCACAGGGGAATTATTCCATATTTTCTCCACTTCCTGCACCCAATAAAAAACAAATGTTTACAACGGGTACGAGGGTGAAGTTGAATCAATACGAGCAGGTATACACAGAAGTCGCTTTTTCAAATTCTGACCAAAATCTCTTTTCCCCGATTGACAATGAGACCAACAAGGGTTTTGGTATCAAATCCGGGATTGCTTCGGAAAATCGGATTTTGGATTTGTTCAATGGATATAAATTCCGAGCCTTGGCCGAGTATGAATACAACTCCGCGTATTTCAGTTTTATTGATCGCCTGAGATATATTGAATTTGACCGGGATTGGAGTTTGAATCCTGAGGATGCATTGGAAGCAGGCCATGAAAGGATCTTCAATACACAGATCGAACTCAACAAGGACATCCACAATTCCTTCAGCTACAGGTTCAACCTTAGAAATAGGGGACAGGTTTTGGATGGAACCCAACATCTTGCAAAATGGGATCAGCAATTAGGAAATCGGATTTTTGTCAAAAACAGTTTCTTTTTGTTGAATTCCAATGTCAGGGACCTTAATTCGGATTGGTTAAGGTATACAGGAGATTTACAGTACAGGTCTAAAGTCTTGGTTCCGGGATATAGGATCATGGTCGACAGGAATGCAGTGAGCAATATAGAAAAGGACTCTGTGGTGAGTACTGCCATGAATTTTTTGGAACACCTGGTTTACCTGAAATCAAATGACACCTTGCCCTACTCTTTCTTTCTGAATGCCTCAATCAGAGAAGATAAATTTCCGGTCAATGGCGTGATTACCCCTGATACGGAAGCATTTCAGACCATGTTTGGGTTGAAAAGGAGATTTGGAGCGCATGACCTGACGGCCACATTTACTTACAGAGAATTGGAATTCCTCAGGCTGAATCAAGAAAAGGAAACTACCGTTCTCGGCAAAGTGGATTATCTCGGCACCTTGGCAAAAGGAAATGTAAGGAATGAACTTAGCTATGCTCTTGGCAATGGGCGTGAGTTTAGACGGGAATTTATCTTTCTGCCCGTGCCTACCGGTGAGGGAACCCATGCTTGGAGGGATGACAACAATGATGGGGTCCAACAGTTGAATGAATTCTACATTGCTATAAATCCCGAAGAAAAGAACTTTATCAAAGTCTTTGTCCCGACCACTGAGTTTGTACAGGCCTATACTACGATTTTCAACTATCGACTCAATGCAAAGTTTCCGGATACTTGGAGATCGGCAGGAGGAGCAATGCAATTCCTGCATAAATTTTCAAATACCACAAGTCTGAGCATTGAAAAGAAGATTACTTCCAATGAATTTTGGGATCGGGTCAATCCATTTGTAGGTGGATTTGCTCCGGAGGATTTGATTTCGGTGAGACAGGTAATCCGATCCTCTTTTTTCTTCAACCGCTCTTCGGCGAAGTATGGTTTTGATCTTTCTCTGTTTGACAGTCAAAATAAACAATTGCTTTCGGGTGGATTTGATGACCTGATCCAAAAAGATTGGAGACTCAATACGCGCTATAATTTCAGTCCTGTGCTGAACCTTAGAATTTTGGCACAGACGGGTAAAAGGATAGCCAATTCGGATTTTTTGAGTAACAGAAATTATTTCATTGACCAATATGGAATTGGTCCTGAAATCGCCTGGCAGCCAAGCAGTCTGTTCAGGTCCACTTTGATGTACCAATATATGGACAAGCAAAATCTTGCCAACCAAGAGATTAACGAGCGGTCGATGATCCATCAGATGGGTATAGACTTCAGGTTTGCCAAGGCAATCAAGACGACCATCAATGCCAATTTCAAGTATACATTCATTGAATACAACGGTCAGCCCAATTCACCCGCAGGGTACGAAATGCTTCAAGCCTTGACTCCGGGCAATAACCTGACCTGGACTTTCAATTGGCTGCAGAAAATAGGTGAGGGTCTTCAGATGAATATGGTCTACGAAGGAAGGAATTCTCAAGGCCTAGACAGATTGGTCCATATTGGCAGGATGCAGGTGACTGCTTTGTTTTAATGTTTAGGATCACTTTTTTAATGGAAACAAGTCCACTTTTCTAAACTCCACTTCAGCCCCTTCTGCTTGAAGTGCGATTTTCCCTTTGGAGGCAGTCGCTCCGTAGCCTTGGTTGACGAGGTCCCCATTGAGCCAAACGGTAATGGTATCACCCTTACATTCTATTGTCATTTTGTTCCACTCGCCCAATGGTTTTTCGGAATTATCGGTCAGGTTGAGAATCCGTCTTCCTTTCCCTTCCGTAATGCCCCAGTTTTCCTTTGGGCCACGACGGGCTTCCATATCAGGAACTTGGATATCTTCCACAATACACCAAAAATCCCCTGCATTCTCATGCATCATCTGGACTTCTATGGATTTGGGAAACATCTTGTAGAGATTTCTTGAACCAGAGGCATGAACCAAAACCCCACAATTTCCCGGTTCGCCGGCAAACCTGTATTCGACCTCCAGCCTGTAATTTTCATATTCCTTTTCTGTCAGCAAATGGCCATTGGGAGTTCCCAAGCTTACAAGCAGACCGTTTCTGACAATAAAGGGAATTCTCAAGCTGCTGTCCTTTTCCAGATCAGGGACATCCATATACCAGCCATCCAGGGATTTTCCATCAAATAATGGGAAAGACTGCGAAAAGAGACTGAAGGAAATAAAAAGTAAAGGGATTATCATCAAATGTTTCATGGCATAAAATCTTTTGAACATTAATTTGGGAAATCAATCTGAGAATAATCACTTTTTCTCAAAAATATGTCTGACTTGAATATTAATTGATTGTTTCCCAATGAAATAAAAAAGGAAAAAGCACCAAGTTTTATTTATTTTAAAAGACATACAATTTTAACTTGGAATCATTTTTTATTCAAAAACATGATTTTAATCATGTTTGAACCTACTTAATGTCACCCCAAAAATTTGACTCTTCCTTTAGATTTGTAGCAAAGGAGGGAAGAGATATGGTTATTAAAATTGACAATACAGTGAATTTTGCAATTCCGGAGGAAATAATAAAGTCTCACTATTGCGAAAAGCTGCCATCGGGATTCCCGGTAAACCTAACAAGAGGGGGCAGTGGAATGATGTGCAACCCTCATCAGGGACCAACCCTTTTTACGGCTCACTTGCCGGAGGTGCTTGATTGGTTGCATGGCTTGGAAAAACCCAAAGCCTTGGAAAATGAACCCTGTGGAATCCCTGTTTTACTTTTTGATAAAGAAATGTCCACTGAAAACCTGCTTTTTCATTATGACGGTACTCCCGCTTCGGCTAGACTGATCAGAAATTTCATAGAACTTTTTCAGGATAACATCAAAAACAGCAAAGCTACCATCATTTCTCCCAGTTTTATTCCCAAGTCAAAAATGAGAGAAGAACAAGAAATAGTGCAATTGGTGAGTAATTCCACAGCCGAGACTTCATTTATCAAATTTAACTTCAACCGCATTGGGGATTTTTGGTCTTATGCGGTCAAGCATCATTGCACGCTTTTGGTAACAACAAAAAATTACCAGTCAGACTTAGCCAAAGTTCTTTTTCATTTCTACAAGGGCGGCATGTGGTACGACCGCTTATCTTTTTATCTAGCATTTTAAATCATTGTTTTATATGATTTTTGTCATGTTTTTAAGGGGTCTATCTAGCTAAATTGTACCAAATGTCAAATCAGGTCAACACATCTATCAATCAGATAACTTCTACGTGCTATCACTGCGGGGAGGAATGCAAGGATGAAATTCTCCACATTGGAGAAAAGGATTTTTGCTGCACCGGCTGTAAACTGGTATATGAAGTGTTGAGTGAAAATGACCTTTGTACTTATTATGATATTGCTGATAAGCCTGGATTGAGTCAAAAATCAGTTTCCGGTAGAGATAACAGATTTGATTATTTGGATGACGCAGACATTGTCAGAAAGCTGATAGACTTCCAAAACATTGAAGAAACGCATATTACTTTTTCGATTCCATTGATCCATTGCGCTTCCTGCATCTGGCTTTTGGAAAACCTCCATAAACTCCATCCCGGGATCATTTCCGGAAGGGTTGAATTCATCAAAAAGAAAGTTCAGGTCAAATACATTCATGACAAGATAAGTCTCAAAGAATTGGTAAGGCTGCTTTCCAAAATTGGATATGAGCCCGCTATCAATCTGGCAGATGCAGATAAAAAGAAGGTTGAAGTCACTGATAAAAAACTGATATACAAGCTTGCAGTAGCCGGGTTTTGCTTTGGAAATATGATGCTGTTCAGCCTACCGGAATATTTTGCGGAAGCAGAATTGTTGGGAGAAGGGTTCAAAAAAACTTTCAATTACCTGAACGTCATGCTTTCACTTCCTGTATTTTTTTATGCTGCGACGGATTATTACCGCTCCGCTTGGCTTTCCATCCGAAATAAAGCGGTTAACATGGATGTGCCGATCGCCATCGGGATTATCACCCTTTTCACATATAGTCTTTTCGATATCTTCATTTTGGAAAATGAGGGCTACATGGATACCATGGGAGGCTTGATATTTTTCCTTTTGATCGGCAAATATTACCAACAGAAAACCTACGATACGCTTTCTTTTGACAGGGATTACAAATCTTATTTTCCGGTAGCCGTCACCAAAATTGTAAGGGATGAGGAGGAAGTGATTCCTTTGATCAAGCTGAACGTCGGGGACATCATCAAAGTCAGAAATGAAGAACTGATACCGGCAGACAGCATACTTTTAGAAGGAGAAGCATTCATTGATTACAGTTTTGTTACCGGAGAGGAAGTTCCTGTTGCCAAAAGAAAAGGTGAGCTTATCTACGCCGGGGGAAGACAAAAAGGGAAGGCTTTGACCTTAACTGTGCAAAAATCACCCTCTCAGGGATACCTGACGGATTTGTGGAATAATGATTCTTTCGAAAAAGAAAAGGTCAATAGTCTCGAATCCCTTGCTAACAAAGTTTCAGGAAAGTTTACTTTCACCGTCTTGGCAATAGCCCTTGGCGCGTTGGTTTATTGGGGAGTTTCGGGTCAGCTTTCAATGGGGGTTTTGGCCTTTACCTCGGTATTGATCATTACCTGCCCCTGTGCATTGGCCATGTCTACGCCTTTCACTTTGGGCAATACGCTGCGGGTGTTTGGCCAAGGCAAATTCTTTCTTAAAAATTCACATGTCATCGAGAAGCTTGCCAAAGTCGACACAGTTGTTTTTGACAAAACCGGGACCTTGACCTCGACTTCAGAAGCCTCAGTAAAATATTTTGGAGAACCACTTTCGGATGAATCCAAATCCATCATCAAGTCCTTGGTAAGTCAATCTACACATGCGCTCAGCAATAGGGTTAATTCCTGGCTTGATGGCGTCAAAGGAATCAAACTGGAAGAAGTGGAAGAGATTGCCGGAAAAGGACTTAGGACTATTTACAAATCCCAGGAAATAAAATTGGGTTCTGCGGACTTTGTGGGAGCAGGAACAAAAGGACTGCCCGAAGGGGGGAACTTGGTGTTTTTTGCAGTCGAAGGGACATTGTTGGGGTATTTTTTCATTCAGAGCGGCTTGCGCAAAGGGATTGAAAATGTGATCTCAGATATCAAAGAGAAGTTTCCGGTTCATTTTCTTTCCGGTGACCAAGACCATGAGCGGGTGAATCTGACAAAGGTTTTTGGAAATCAGATATTGATGAATTTCAACCAAGGACCAAGCGACAAGCTTGGCTATATCAAAAACCTAAACCAAAATGGTGCCCACACCCTCATGATAGGGGATGGCCTTAATGATGCAGGTGCTTTGCGGGAAAGTCAGGTCGGAATAGCATTGACGGACAAAATAACCAATTTCTCTCCTGCTTCAGATGCCATCATGGACGCGGCGGTCATCCAAAAACTTCCCGCCTTTTTGGATTTTACCAAAACAAGCAGAAAAATCATCAAGGCCAGTTTTGGATTGAGCTTTACCTATAATATTGTCGGGGTATACTTTGCAGTACAAGGACTGGTGAGTCCGGTATTCTGCGCCATCCTTATGCCTATCAGCAGTATTTCGGTAGTGGTTTTTACCACGCTGACCACCAATTATCTCGCCTACCGAAGAGGCCTTAAAGACAAAATCTGGTAACCATGGAAGTCATATTTGTATTGATCGCAATCAGTCTCATCCTCGCCGGATCTTTTCTTTTCCTGTTTTTCAGGGCCATGAAAGGAGGTCAGTTTGATGATAACCATACACCTGCCATCCGGATCCTGTTTGAAAATGAACCAAAAATAAAAGATAAAAAAGAACCATCACCATCAACAAAATCTAAATAAGTATGCCAGGAACAACACTTGAACAGTTCAGTTACGACAACAAGATCGTAAAGTACTTCGGCGTCGCCACCATAGCCTGGGGGCTTGTCGGAATGCTGGTCGGGGTTATAGCAGCCACCCAGCTGTTTTTGCCCGAGGCCAATTTGGGAAATCCCTATACCACATTTGGAAGAATCAGACCATTGCATACCAATGCGGTGATTTTTGCTTTTGTTGGAAATGCGATTTTCGCGGGGATTTATTATTCCATGCCTAGACTATTGAAAACACCGATGTGGAGCAAGGCCCTCAGCTGGTTCCATTTTTGGGGTTGGCAATTGATCATTCTGTTGGCGGCCATTACCCTTCCTTTAGGTTTGACTACCTCTAAGGAATATGCCGAATTAGAATGGCCGATTGATATTTTGATAGCCATAGTATGGGTTGCTTTTGGTGCCAATATGATCGGTGCCCTGGTCAAAAGAAGAGAAAAGCACATGTATGTCGCCATTTGGTTCTACTTGGCCTCTTTCGTTACAGTAGCTGTTCTCCATATTTTCAATTCCCTGGCATTGCCTGTATCCTTTTTCAAAAGCTACTCTGCCTACGCAGGTGTTCAGGATGCATTGGTACAGTGGTGGTACGGACACAATGCCGTTGCATTCTTCCTGACCACACCTTTCTTGGGATTGATGTATTATTATCTGCCAAAAGCTGCCAATAGACCGGTCTATTCTTACAAGTTATCCATTGTTCACTTTTGGTCATTGATTTTCTTGTACATCTGGGCAGGTCCACACCATTTGCTTTACACGGCATTGCCTGAATGGGCACAGGTATTGGGAACTATTTTCTCAGTCATGTTGATTGCTCCTTCTTGGGGAGGTATGGTCAATGGTCTTTTGACCCTGAGAGGCGCTTGGGACAAAGTTAGGGTTGACCCTGTTTTGAAATTTATGGTAGTCGCAGTGACTGCTTACGGTATGTCCACATTTGAAGGACCTTTGCTTTCCTTGAAAAATGTAAACGCAATAGCCCACTATACTGACTGGATCGTAGCACACGTACATATTGGAGGTTTGGGATGGAATGGCTTCTTTACTTTTGCCATGTTGTATTGGTTATGGCCAAAAATGTGGAAGACAAACCTGTATTCTACAAAATTGGCTACAACCCACTTTTGGATGGGTACTATAGGAATTATTTTCTATGCACTTCCTATGTATGTGGCCGCTTTGACACAGTCATTGATGTGGAAAGAATTTACTGAAGCCGGTAGATTGGCTTATCCAAACTTCTTGGAGACTGTCATTCAAATCAAACCGATGTATATTTTGAGGGCTTTTGGAGGACTGTTGTATTTGGCAGGTGCATTCTTGTTGGTTTACAATATGGTAAAAACAGCCCAACAAGGTAAATTTATGGCTGAGGAATCTGACGAAGCACCTGCTTTGAAACCGCATGTACCTGTTGAGGGAGAATTCTGGCACAGAGCATGGGAAAGAAAACCTGTATTTTTTACAGTTTTGGCTACCATAGCCATCTTGATAGGTGGAGCAATAGAGATCATTCCAACCATCTTGGTCAAATCCAATGTACCGACGATTTCAAGTGTGACACCTTATACTCCTCTCGAGCTACAGGGAAGGGACCTTTATATTTCTCATGGATGCGTGGGTTGCCACTCTCAGATGATCAGACCTTTCCGTTCGGAGACTGAACGCTACGGCGAATATTCCAAGGCAGGTGAATTTGTTTATGACAGGCCATTCCTTTGGGGTTCCAAGCGTACCGGTCCGGATTTGCATAGAGAGGGAGGAAAATATCCTGACAGCTGGCATTATCACCACATGGTAGATCCAACATCTATGTCTCCCGGTTCATTGATGCCTCCATACCCATGGCTGTCCACCAATATCATGGACCATTCTGATCTTCCTGCAAAAATCAGAACCCTGCAAAAACTAGGTGTACCTTATCCTGAAGGATATGATGCGCAAGCCAATGCAGACCTGACTTTGCAGGCTAACAAGATCGCTGCCAACCTGAAAACAGCAGGGGTAGAAGTAATGCCTGAATCTGAAATGGTAGCATTGATCGCTTATCTGCAACGCTTGGGTACAGATATCAAAAAAACAACAGCTTCTAACCCATAAATATCAGGAACTATGAAAAAGGACATATTAAGTTCGATCGAGAACATAGAAATCTACCCCATCATCTCCTTGTTGATCTTTGTGATTTTCTTTATAGGGATGTTTATATGGGTGATCAAAGTTGATAAAAAATATATCGACCACATGAAGGAAATGCCTTTAAATGACGAACCACAAAAAATCGGAGGCTATGAAAAAGTTTAAATCCTTATTTCTAGTGATAGCAGGAATGTTTTTAGCACTTCCTTCATTTGCACAGACCAGCGAATCTACGTGGTTTGGCAACCTTCAAAGTATGGACAGCACCCAACTCACGCTCCTTGTGATTCTTGGAGTAGTGCTAGGTGTCATCGTCTTACTTCTGATATTGATGATTTATCTGATGACGTTTATGACGGCAGTATTCAGAAAAGAAAATCCCGAAATGGCAAACCAACCTTCATGGTGGGATGAGTTCAAGGTCAAATACGTCATAGGAAATATGAAACCTGTGGGAAGTAAAGAAGAGAAAGAACTCATGAAGGAACATACTTTTGACGGTATAGTGGAACTTGATAACCACATGCCGCCTTGGTTGGCCAACGTATTCTACCTCACTATAGGCTTCGCTGTTGTTTATTTCACCTACTTTACTGTTTTGGGCTTGGGCAAAACCCAACTCGAAGAATATGCAGAAGAACAGAGAATTGCAGCTATTCAGATTGAGGAATATAAGGCACTTGCTGTAAGTAGCATTGATGAAACCTCGGTGGTATTTGATGAAACTCCCACAGCCATTGCGGCAGGACAAAGTATCTTCAGTGCCAACTGTGTGGCATGCCACGCTCAAGATGGGGGTGGAGGCGTAGGTTCAAACCTCACAGATGAGTATTGGAAGCATGGAGGATCAATCAACGATATCTTCAAAGTGATCAAATATGGTGTACCGGAAAAAGGGATGATTCCTTGGCAAGACCAATTGAGTCCTGAAGAAATTCAACAAGTTGCCAGTTTTATCTTGACACTCCAAGGAACTACCCCTGCCAATCCCAAGGCAGCAGAGGGAGAGAGATATGTGCCGGCAGGAGCTGAGCCTGCCAAAGCAGATTCAGTCGCAGCGCCTGTTGCTGTAGAAGCAGTAGCTGAAGCCAAATAAATAATAGCCCCTGAGAGGAGTATCTCTCAGGGGTTAAAATTTTCCAACCTAAGGTTTGGCAAATTTAAATTTTCAATTCGAAGAATATGAGTAAGATCAATCCAAATTTAGATCCGGAGCATTTTCGGGATTCTCTTGCCTCTGTAAGTGCAGAAGGAAAGCGGAACTGGATCTATCCCAAAAAAGTATCCGGTAAATTTTACAAATGGAGAACTTATCTTTCTTGGGTGCTTTTGGCCATTTTATTTGCAGGACCATTTATTCAAGTGGGCGGAAGGCCTTACATGCTGTTTAATATATTCGAAAGGAAGTTTATCATCTTTGGTGCTGCATTTTGGCCTCAGGATACCCATTTGCTGATCTTCTTATTATTGATATTGTTTGTGTTTGTAATCCTCTTCACGGCGGTGTTTGGAAGGATTTTTTGTGGATGGGCTTGTCCCCAGACTTTGTTTTTGGAGATGGTTTTCCGCAAAATCGAATATGCCATAGAAGGCGATGCAAACCAGCAAAGGAAGTTGGATGCCATGCCTTGGAATACAGAGAAGATTTGGAAGAAGGGTTTGAAAATGACCATTTTCGTAATCATCTCTTTGATGATTTCCCATTTGGTTATGGCCTATCTCATCGGTGTGGATCAGGTAATGGAAATCGTAAGCCAGCCACCTTCAGCTCATATGGCTGGTTTTATCGGTTTGATGGCGTTTACAGGGATCTTTCTCTTTGTTTTTTCATGGTTTAGAGAGCAGGCTTGTATTGTAGTATGTCCTTACGGAAGGCTACAGGGGGTATTGTTGGATGCCAATTCGATCAATGTCACCTATGACCACGTCAGAGGTGAACCACGTGGACCTATTCGAAAAAACAAAATAGAAGAAACGCCCAAAGGGGACTGTATCGACTGTGGACTTTGCGTTCAGGTTTGTCCGACGGGGATTGATATCCGAAATGGCGTGCAGATGGAATGTGTAAACTGTACTGCCTGCATCGACGTCTGTGATGAAGTCATGGTCAAAGTGGAAAGACCAGAGGGTTTGATCAGATATGCTTCAGACAACAGTGTGATGCACCGGACGCAAAAGCTGATTACTCCAAGGGTGAAAGCTTATTCTGCCATGTTGGTGGTTTTGTTGGCAGCATTTGTTGCTTTGATTGCAACAAGGGAAGATTTGGCTGCGACTGTTACGAGATTTAGGGGGATGACTTATCAGGCACGGGATACGGGTCAAATCAGTAATCTTTACGAAGTGAGTTTTATCAACAAAACATTTGATGCCCAAAAAGTAGCTTTAGTTTCTGAAAATGAAAAATATGCCGTAGAAGTGGTCGGAGACCAAAACTGGACTTTGGATGGTCAGGCGAAATTCAACGGAAGGTTCTTTTTGGTAAAAGACCAAAAGGACATGCTTGTAAACCAGGAAGATGTTACCTTATTGCTGATGCAAAACGGCCAAGTAATTGACAAGATCAGAACGAGCTTTGTTGGGCCGGTTTTCAGTGGTCAGTGATCGGTAAACAGGAATCAGTGGTCAGTTAAACAGTTAACCAATTAATCAAAAATATGAACTGGGGAAAAGGAATAGTAATCACATTGATTGTCTTCATCAGCTTGATGGTAGGATTGGTCACGATCTGCTTTAAGCAGGATGATATCCATCTTGTCACCGAGGATTATTATGGAGAAGAAATCAAGTACCAAGATCAAATAGAAAAGATGATCAATGCAAATTCTCTTGATTACAAGGTTTTGGATTATGATGGTCAACTCAAAAAAGTGGATTTGCATCTTCCTGTTGGTTCCAAAGGAACAATACACCTTTTCAGGCCATCTGATGCGCGATTGGACCAAAAGATTGATTTTGATATTTCCGCTATGAATGCGAATGCTTTTGACCTGAAAAGTTTGAAGCCGGGTTATTGGAAGTTAAAACTGACTTGGTCGGAAAATGGAGTCGATTATTTTCACGAAGAGAAAATCAATATTTAAATGATCTGGACGGCGTTTTTGTTGGGATTTTTAGGTTCTTTTCACTGCCTAGGCATGTGTGGACCTATTGCTTTGGCGGTGGCTGCCAAAGACAACTCCCGATTTCTACGCAACAAAATCATCTACAACCTAGGCCGTACAGTTACTTATTCCTTATTGGGAGCATTGATTGGATTAGTCGGTTTTTCCCTAGCTTTGGCGGGCATTCAGCAGTGGATTTCCATCGCGATGGGTGCGCTTATTTTATTGATGGCATTTTTTTACAAAAGTTCTGAAAGAATCATCACCCAATCCGGATTGTACGGAGGAGTAAATAAGCTGAAGTCTTCTCTAGGTTACTTTCTTAAAAAAGGAGGGACACCGGCTTTTTTTGCCTCAGGATTACTCAATGGATTGCTTCCCTGCGGAATGGTCTATATCGCATTGATCGCATCTCTTGCACTCCAAAGTCCACTTGAAGGCGCAATGTACATGTTCTTTTTTGGTTTGGGGACTACGCCGATGCTGGTGATGGTCATGATTTCAGGAAAAATCCTTTCACTATCCTTCCGAAATAAATTGACCAACGCACTACCTTATTTTGCAATGTTTATCGGGATACTTTTTATTGTGAGAGGACTTGGATTGGGGATTCACTATATCAGTCCCAAATTACCTGTCTACAGCGAAGGAAATCTCACCACCGAAATCACAGTTTGCAATTAAAATCTTCATTTCTTGATTGAATTTTGTCAAAGATTTCCGTTGATCATTTTTGTCTCCGGATTTCATTCACCTTACTAATGGACAAAAGCTATATTGGTTTGAATCAAAAAAAGCCGATCTGAATTACAGATCGGCTTTGGTATTCAAATCAACATTTAACCTTACTCTACTTTAATTTCAAAATAGTATTCCTGACCATTAGGATACAGCCCAAGGATTACGATCTCCTCGCCGATATTGTCTTTTAATATATCTACCAATTGTTCGGAATTGTTGATTTTATTTCTTCCATTAGAACCGATTACTGAAGTGATGATAAAACCTGGCTTTGCGCCTGATTTTTTCCAATTTTCATCTTCCACAGCAGTGATTCCGGCACCGCCCTCTATGCCTAGTCTTTCTTTCATGGCAGGCTTTATGTCTTCAAAAGTCACGCCGTTGAAACTGACGATTTTTGGAGGAATGACTTTGACGATGTTGGTGTCTCCGGAAATGTTTTTAAGTGTTGCAGTAGCTTTTGCTTCTTTTCCTTTTCTCAGGTATTTGATTTCTACTTTATCTCCCGGTCGTTTTCTCGCAACCATTTCCTGTAGCTTGGCCACATTGTTTGTTTCTACACCATCAATACCTATAATGACGTCTCCTGCTTCTAATCCTGCTTCCTTTCCTCCACTACCTTCATTGACCTCTACTACATACACGCCTCTGGAAGTGAATAGTTTTTCAGAAAGAGTTTCTTCTAATTCAGGGGACACATCTCTGATTTGTACGCCCAATAATCCTCTCTGCACCGCTCCATATTCCAGGAGGTCATCCATTACTTTTTTGACTAAAGAACTTGGAACTGCAAAAGCATATCCGTTAAATGTTCCGGTTCTAGAGGCAATAGCAGTATTGATACCTATCAATTCTCCTGCAAGGTTGACCAAAGCACCACCTGAGTTGCCTGGATTGACTACTGCATCTGTCTGAAGGAAAGATTCAATCTGAAGGTTATTTTCCAAATTCCTCAGGATTCCGATATTTCTTGCCTTGGCACTGATGATACCGGCAGTGACAGTCGAGGTTAAGTCAAAGGGATTGCCTACTGCCAAAACCCACTCACCGACTTTCATTTTATCAGAATCGCCAAACTTCACAAAGCGCAAACCGTTTGCTTCGATTTTCAACAAAGCCAAATCAGTGGTAGGATCTGTTCCAATGACTCGGGCTGTGTATCTGGAATTATCCTCCAAAGAAATCTCGATTTTGGAAGCATTATCGATGACGTGGTTATTGGTTACGATATAGCCATCTTCCGATATGATTACGCCCGAGCCCGAGCTCATCCCTTCTCTTGGCTGCATGTCCCTATCAGGATTGCGGAAGCCAAAAAACTCTTCAAATGGATCCGATCCTCTTTGGTTTTGGGAGATGGTGACGCTGCTTTTAACGTGTACCACGGCCGGAGTGACTGCTGCTGCTGAAGCCACGAAATTGATCCCGTCAGGTACATTGAACTTCTCATCAGAGAGCCAATTGACTAGGCTTGTGTCTTGTTTGTCTGTAAAGTTATTGGCTGAATTCTGCTGGGTAAGGTAACTGGCCCCTGCTAGGGCAATCACGCCACCAATCAAGGAAGCAAGGATGATTCCTAAGAAAAACTGCGTTTTATTCATTTTTATAGTGGTTTAAGTTCTGGTTTGTACACGAAATTTACATTGTCCTGTTATCAAATACCAAGCTTATTTATGAGATCGGTAAAAGTTTTTAACAAGGATTAACAGTAAAGTCCTGTGGGTGGAGAGTTTCCACATCTGTACAACAAGAAAAAAGGAAGTGGGTTTCCCCACTTGCCTTATTTTACTTCAATTTTCGCTTTATTGATTTTTTTCTCTGCTTTTGGCAAATTGATTTTGAGAAGCCCATCTTCATAAACAGCCTCAATGCTTTCAGAATTGACGTCATCCGGCAAATAAAATGACCTGCTAAAAGAGCCATAGTGTGTTTCAAGTGAGTGGAAATTTTTCCCCTCTTTCTTTTCTTCCAGCTTTCTTTCTCCTGAGACTGTTAGTCTTCCTTCAGTTAAGTCTAGGTTGAAATCTGTTTTTTTCATACCGGGAACAGAGACATGCATTTCATATTTGCTTTCATCCTCAGCGATATCCACAGCAGGAGTGAATTTTTTGAGATTTTGGCCGATAGAATCATTGAAGAATCTGTCCAAAAGGGTGCTAAAGGTAGCCGGATAGGCCGGGTCAAGTTGGTTGTATTTTACAAGTTTCATGGTTTGATATTTTTTGGTTAAATCAAATTTATCTGCACTATCGTTTATATTAAATTTTGTACCAAGAGAAAAATCAAGCCATTTTGACATTAATTTATCCGATATCGTAGTAATTTCGGTCATAATGGCAATATTTGACCCCAAAATAAATTGTATTGCAGGGGTTTTCGGATATGATAAGATTGATAAAGGGGAGCTTTTTGTTTGAAAAACCTAATATCCTTACATTTAGATTTTAAAAATTACCATGAGCTGTAAAATCTTTGTTATATCTTCTCTTCTTTTATTCATCACCTATTTTGGAGTCGCCCAGGAAAATACTCCTATAACCTCTATTGACAGTTTAATTGAATTGAGTTCTGAGGAACAAGCCAAAGATGTTGTAGTGGAAAAAATACCTTCCTTGGAAGGGGGAATCAAAAAAGTAAAAGAGTATACCACTGCTATCAACAGGATGGGTCAGGTTCTAAAAAATGAACTGGATACCATGGATATATTGGAGTCAGTTCCTGATGCCCAAACCATCTTGGATCAAATTTCAGAGGCCCTTATTATAGAGAATTCAAAGATAAACCTAAGGTATATTACAGCTTTGGAAAATTTCTTGGCATATACCGAAAGAAAGCTCAAAAATAAGGATGGGTTGATTTTGGATAGAATCGAAGAGCTTGTCAATGTAAGAGAAAAGTTGGATAGTATTAAGAGGGATGACTTGCTTAAATATAGTTTTAGAGATACCACAGTTTTAGTCGAATACCAGGTTACAATCAAAGCCTTAAAGAAAAATATAAACGAAACTGATAGTGCGCTTAATTCCCAAAGAATAATTGCTGTTGTTCTCCAGTCTAGGATTTCTACACTTTTGAACGAAATTGATTTAAAAGTAGAAGACTTAAGGCAAGCGCGGATAAAATTTGAGGAAAACTTATTTAAAAAAGAGAACAATTATTTATGGGAGCCACAGGAATTTCCAAATACTGAAAGATTGGTTGATGTTTTTTTAAAAGCAATGCGGATCAATATCTGGATTGTAGATAATTATCTATCTCGGTATATTGCTTTAACTGTTTTTATTCTCGGTTTGGGAATTCTTCTTTTTGCTTACATACATTCAAACATCAAGAAAATCAAACGCGAAAAGGAGTTTGCTACAATTATCTTTGGACGATTGAAATACCTGAACAAACATCCTTTTCTTTCTTCATTGGTGGTGATTTTAGCGATTTCGCCTTTTCTATTTCCATATCCCCCTGTTGTGTTTTTGGCTTTGTTGATGTTAGTTTTGGTTACGATTACAACCGTACTGCTATGGACAAGACTGTCTAAAAGAGCCTTCAGACTTTGGCTTGTAGTTTATTTTCTCTTTTTTTTTAGTATCCTGAGCAATCTATATTGGCAGGTTGCCTATCAGGAAAGATGGCACTTGATAGTATTCAATTTATTAGGCATTTTTCTTGGCTGGAAAATGATTAAACTCCAAAGTAGAAAAGAAGAAAATCTGCCAGAATATCTTAAAACCATTTTGGTTATTTATATGATTTTCGAATCTGTTTCTCTTTTGGCAAATATTTTTGGAAGATTTAGCTTCTCAAAAATGGTTGGAATCGTAGGTTCAATTAGTTTGTTGCATGCTGTAAGTTTGATAATCTTTGTAATTATCCTTAAGGAAATAATTTATATTCAAATTGAAGTCAGCAAAAAGAGTGGAGATGGCTTTACCTCTACGGTTTCATTTTATGACATTCAAAAAAGAGTAAATAAGTTTTTTACTTACCTTGCTGTTTTGATATGGGGATATTTTTTTCTGGAAAGCCTTCATTTATTGGACACTTTTTTAGATGCTGTTTTTTCGTTTTTGGACAAACCAAGACAAATCCTGAATGCTGCTTTCACCTATTCTCAAATAGCAGTGTTCATTTTGATCATTTACTTATCCTCTTTTCTGGCAAATACTATTGGATATATCGCCTCTCTCAAGGATGAACACCATGGGGCCGAGAGAAGCAAAAGGTTAGGATCCACTATCCTCCTGATCAGATTGACAATATTTACTTTGGGGTTTTTTATTGCTGTGGCAGCCTCAGGGATTCCGATTGATAAGATTCCCATAATCCTGGGTGCGCTTTCTGTTGGTATCGGTTTTGGATTGCAGACAATTGTCAACAACCTCGTCTCAGGGATTATTCTCGCATTTGAAAGGCCAATACAGATTGGAGATACCATACAGGTTGGAACTGTGGAAGGGGTAGTCAAAGATATCGGAATCAGGGCAAGTAAAATAAAAAACTGGGATGGTGCAGAAGTCATCATTCCCAATGGAGATCTTTTGGCACATCACCTGACCAATTGGACCCTTTCTGATAAAACCCGTAGGGTAGAATTGACCATTGGGGTTGCGTATGATTCAGACATGGATTTGGTGACAGCACTTA
>NZ_CDSBKL010000026.1:0-20917 GCF_977115555.1 Aquiflexum sp. | reverse complement strand
AGCCAAACTATCCAAAATATCTTCCCTAGTCAATTCCGGAAAATCATCCAATATCTCTTCCATTGTCATTCCTGAAGCAAGGTATTCCAGAATGTCATAAACAGTAATTCTCAACCCTCTGACACAAGGCTTGCCTCCCCTTTTACCAGGCTCAATGGTGATGATTTCTCGATAGTTGTCCATGTTTCTTTTTCTTAAATGTACGCACTTTCTGTTTTATTGTTAAAAACCAAGGTTTCTTATTTTCTTCTTACCCACAAAAAAACAGCCGAATGAAAACCATAGCCTAAAACAAAAAAACAACTAAATCTTGTATTCAAGAAAATTTATTTTATCCAATTTTCTAATCTTAGAGAAGGAATTCTTGAAAACTCTTTAATATTGTTAGTAACCAAAACAAGGTTTTCTGAAACTGCATGGGAGGCGATCAACATATCCATAGGACCAATAACTTTTCCTTCAAGTTCTAATTTTGACCTTATTTCTCCATAAAATGTAGTAGCTGTTTGAGAAAATGGCAAGATCTCTAATGGCAATAAAAAGTTGAAAAGGGCAATTCTATTTTGTTCTTTAAATTGACTTTTGCTTGCACCATACTCAAGTTCCGCCACAGTAATTGAAAAATTGCAATTTCTCCTAAGTTGATTCTGGAAAATTTCTCAAAAATGTCAATTGGCTTTTTTTTGATAATATAAATGCAAGTATTAGTATCAAGTAAATATTGCATATCTAGAATGACTCTCTTTTATCTTGACCTTACTGATTCCTTTCCTCCAAAAAATCATCTGAGAAAAGATCTATACTTTCAAACATGGTTTGCCATGGATTATGAAAAGGAATGATGAAAATAGAATTTCCAACTTTCTTCAAAAAAACCTTATTATCGTCTATTTTAAGATTTTCAGGGATCTTAATAAACTGACTTCCTGAAATATTTTCGATTTCTACTTCTTCCATCTTCAAAGATTTAAGTTTCTTAAATGTACGCACTTTCTCATTTATTGTTAAAAACCAAGCTTTCTTATTTTCTTTGCATCCATAAAAAATCAATCCAAAATGAAAACTGTAGCAGATAGGAAGAAAGCCCAAAATATTCCCGAATACATTATCTACATGTACCAAATGGAGGATTTGCTTCGGGTTTATCATTTCAATCTGGATGATATCAGACTTTATGTCATTTCACATTATCCTATATCTGATTCCGAAAAAACAGAGACAGCGATATGGTTTAGCGATTTGGCACATGAGATGAAAAATGCAAAAGTGGAAGAATCAGGGCATCTTCCCCAAACCCAAAAACTCGTTGACCATTTCGCCTCCTTACATTGGAACTTGCTGAAAACCGACAGGGATTATTTTGAGCTGTACCAACGTGCAAAACCACATTTGATCCAACTTTTCTTGGAAGCCGGTGAAAATGCGCCAAAACATGAAATCCAAATTGCCCTCAATGCCATTTATGGGCAGTTATTGGCGAGGTTGAGAAGCAGGGAAGTACCTGCTGAAATCCTGGAAGCCAATGATAGTTTTGGCGATATTCTCAGTTACTTGAACTGGGTTTATTTTAACCAACAAGAAAGCAAGGAAAGAGAGAATTGATTTATTCCAAATATTCATACACACTTTTGTAGCAGCCATTCGCGTCGATATAATCAAAAAACGAATTGTAAAAAGGATGGATGCTTAAAGTAGAACTGTCCCCAACCACCACCAGTTTTCTTTTTGCTCTGGTCAGGGCCACATTCATTCTCCTCGTATCCGCCAAAAAACCGATTTCTCCTTTTGCATTGGAGCGAACAAGACTGATGACAATGATATCCCGCTCCTGCCCCTGAAATCCGTCAATGGAGTCAATGGTAAGCAACTCGGAGAAAGACCTTAAGTTTGGAAATTCAAAGCTTTCAAAGACCAATTCATTGAATCTTCTCACTTGGGCGCGGTAGGGCGCTATCAATCCTATATTCCATTGTTTGGTCTTGATCTCAGCGATACCGATTCTTTTGAGGAGATTTTCAAGATAGCGTAAAGAAAACCTTGCCTCTTCAAGATTGAAGGTACTGAGAGATTCCTCTTCCTGCTGTTCTGTAAATCCACTGCCTGCGGTATCAATGTACTCCAGCACAGGTTCATCCGGAGCAAGGTAATGATGTAATGTGTTATCTGCTGCTTTTAGCCCGTTGTGATAGAAGTATTTGCTCGAGAAACCCATAACCAGTTCCGGCATCCTATATTGGACACTTAGCATTTTAGAGGCATCAGGTCTTCTTTTGATCACCTTTTCAAAAAGTGTTTCGCTTAGTCCGTTTTTAGCCGCTTCATAAGATTTGATCGTCGGTGGAAGCTGACAATGGTCTCCTGCCATCACTACTTTTGAGGCTTTTTGGATAGGAATCCATGTAGCCGCCTCCAGCCCTTGGGCTGCTTCATCGATAAAAACAATTGGAAAACTCATCCCTTTTAAAGCTGAATTGGCTGCACCCACAAGGGTGCATGCAAAAACTTGGGTTTCTTGGAAAATATCATAAATGATATAATCTTCCAAACTTTGAGCTTCAACTTTACACCTACTTGCCTCATCCAAAAGTCTTCTTCGTTGCATCCTTTCCTCAGGCCCGAAAGTACGTTTGTGTTTTTGACCCAGTTTTCTGTAATCATCTGCCGACTTTTTGAGCCGCTTCAGATCCTTGTAACTGTCATGCATCGCTATCTTGGCGTCAAGCGTCTGGGACAGAATATGGTCCTCTACCCTTGCCGGATGGCCGATACGGAGGGTATTTATTTTGTATTCCAATAACTTCTCCACCAAAAAATCCACTGCCGAATTGCTTGGGGCGCAGACCAAAACTTGTTTGCAACCATCAAGAGCCTGAACAATTGATGCGACAAGCGTGGTGGTCTTACCTGTTCCGGGAGGTCCATGTATGATAGCGACGTCCTTTGATGCACTGACCAAATTCAGAGCTTCATTTTGGCTGGAATTAAGGTGATTTATTTCTTTCGTAAAAGTGGCATTCAGAGACGGTGCCTTTTCTCCCAACAAGATTTCTTTCAATTCACCCAATCTTCCTTTTTCAGATTTGATCACTGCCTTCATGGCGTATTCCATCTCGCGGTAGCTCGCCTCATCAAAAAGCAAATCAATCCCTAATTTTCCTTGATGCATCCATTCGGGAACATCATCGGACTGTAAAGTAACCACCATTGTATCCTTTTTTACCTGATTGATCACCCCACTGATCCGATGAGATTGAAATTGGGTCTGATTCGAAAAAATAGAAACTGACTTCCCGGATTGAAATGAATGGGGCGCTCCCGGGTCAAACCTTTCAAATTCTACGATCAACCTTTCGCCAAAACCTATTTTTGATTTTTTAAGCTGAACAGGATACCAACAAACACCTTCTTCCTTTTTATCTGAAATTGAGGTATATAAAAACTTTTTTTTGTATTGGATTAAATCCTCCTCCCATTCTTGTTTTAAAAGTTTTAAAGAATTTCTTAATTCCTCCTGAATATTTCCCATCTATTATTACATTTAAAAGCGAAAATAAGTGATAATACATCGCTCTTACCTACTACTCTAAACATTAAATCGTGAATTTTCTAGCCCATGCTTATTTATCCTTCGGGGATCCAAAAGTCCTTGTAGGAAACTTTATCGGAGATTTTGTACGTGGAGACATTGAAAACACCTATGACAAGGATATTGTTGCAGGAATAAAACTCCATTGGAATATCGATAAATTTACCGACTCGCATCCAGTGGTAAAGGAAGCCCAGGCCATCTTGAGACCAGAATATGGAAGATATTCTATGGTAATCACAGATATGTATTTTGATTATTTTCTGGCAAGGTACTGGAAAAATTACCACCACATCCCTTTGGATCAATTTGCCGAAGATGTGTATAATACCATTGACGAATATGGAGATACCCTACCCGAAAAATTTTTACAGACATTTGGCTACATGAAATACTACAATTGGCTGGCTGGATATGGTGAATTGGACGGTATCAGAAGAGCCATGACAGGCATGGCAAAAAGGGCAACCTTCAACTCAAAGATGGAAACTGCCCATGTTTTTCTTGATGAGCATCATGAATATTTAAAAGTCCATTTTGGCGACTTCTTTGAGGATATGGTAGCTTTCTCAAAAAAAACACTCGCAGAATTACGAAACACATGATTCATTCCAGGCCAAAACCCAGTACATTTATTGCCCTTGGTCTCATCGTCCTTGTTCAGATTTTTGGATTGGTTTACATCCTCAACCATTTTGCTACCAAAAGATCATTTGGACTTCCCATCTATTTGTCAGGCACTGCCATACTCACTTTGGTAATAGTCCTTCTTCTGGTCAAAATGATGGCTGCATATAAATTTATAGCAATAGGCAAAGACCAAATTATTACCAGACTCCCTCTTCGGGGAAAAACGACCACATATTCCCTTTCCGAGGTTATGGTGTGGGAAGAAGAAAATGTCATTACCAACAAACGTGAATTCAAGCAGTTAACCATTGTTTTTGAAGATAAAAGCTCTTTTTCAATCAGCAACCACGAACATCTCAACTATGAGGAATTTGTAAAATCCCTAAACAAAAAGCTGCCAAAGAAAAAGATAACTGCTGGAAAAAAATCTTAAAACCTAAGTGCAAGAGAAGCTGTCAAAGCGGTATTCATCCTTCCAAATTTTCCTTCTGGGAGCGGAAAAGTATCTTCAGAACTGATGAATCTCCTTGCTTCAAATCTCAGTAAAGCTTTCTTGGATAATGAGAAGTCAAAATTTGCAGACAATCCTGTTAATTTCAATCCCTCATTAAGGATAATTTCCATAGGATCTGAATAATATTCCGCTCTACCTGCAAGTGTTATTTTCTTTCCCAAATCCTTACTCAGCGATGCTATCAATCCAAACCAAGAATCAATACCTCCTGACAAGGTCTGCTGAATTCCATAATCAGCACCAAAAGCAACATCCCATGTTTTTTTTTCATAGAGCATATACACATTATTGAAAAACCTGTTTAATCGAACAGGATAAGGATTTTCATTTCCAAAGTAATTTGAATAATTTATTGTGACTTGTTCTGAAGGCATGTATTTGAAAGCAGTGCCGATTCCCAATGATTTGTTTTCTTCGTTCTTCACAATATTCTGCCAGCCATTTGTAAGCCAAAGCTGTATTTCCCATTTGGGGTCAGGGGTATAGGTGAATTTCCCACCTGTAAAAAAGTAAGGTGAACTTTCAGCCAGGATACTTCTTGTCAAATTCATGCAATCCATTCCATACCAAGATTCAAATCCTATATAAGAAGGCATTACACCAATATCAACCCACAGTTTTTCGTGCAATTTTATTCCAAAAGAGGCTTCGTTGATAAACTGTGCCCATTTAGGTTCATCGGCAAGATTGTATTGGGCGTAAGTACCAACCATCAAAGCAACATTAGCCCTAACCTGATCATTTTGAAAGGATGCTTTTAGCAAGCCGAGGTTGATACTGAATTCATTATGCCTATTGAAGTTATATAAAAAGTCAGGCCTAAGATTGTCTTCAGGGCGATTAAAATCATAACTGTAATATGATTCGAGATAACCTGAGAAAATAATTTTTTTGTCAGTATCCTCTTGTGCTGACAGTTTTCCGATCAAAAATAAAAGCAGGAAGGTCAATCTTTTCATATTCAAAAAAAGAAAACCCGGAAGTTTCCAACCGGGCTGAGAATTATCTTTTTGTTCTAAAATTCAAATCATATAGTTCAATACTCTCGTGGATAATTTTGAATGCCTCCTCTTTTCCTAGAAAATCCTCCACTTTCACTTCCTTATTTTCAAGCTTTTTATAATCTTCAAAAAACCTATGAACCTCTTTCATTAAATGTGGGGGAAGTTCATCGATATCATTGATATAATTGACAGACTGATCCTCAGCGGCAACAGCAATTATCTTATCATCTGCCTCGCCTCCATCAACCATCCTCATAACACCGATTACCTTGGCTTTGACCAAAGTCATGGAAGGAATATCAATTTGAGAAATTATCAGAATGTCTAGTGGATCCTTATCCTCACAAAAGGTCTGAGGGATAAAACCATAATTAGCCGGATAATGGACTGCTGAAAACAAAACCCTGTCCAACAGTAACATTCCGGTTTTTTTATCCAACTCATATTTACCCTTACTTCCTTTTGGAATTTCAATTACACCCATCACAAATTCGGGAGCTTGCTTGCCAATATTGACATCATGCCAAGGATTGATCATATCTAAAAACTTTTTGGTGTGGAAAATTAAATTGAGAACAAAGAAAAGCGAAAATCACGTGTAATCAAATAAATATCAATCCAATCCTGATTGAGAAATCAGCACGGTAACGATAAGGAAAAGTCCATATCAGTTTTCAGTATTTAGCTTGGAATAAGACTTGGTAACATCACAGTTACTTTTGTTCCAACATCAACAGTAGATTCTAAGCTGACCTTACCTCCCATTTGGATAGCGGATTCCTTGACCATATATAGTCCAAGGCCTGAACCGACATTTTTTTGAGTAGCCCTTTGAAACAAATTAAACACTTCATTAATGAGCTTATCATCAATACCTACACCATTGTCTTCGACGATTATCGTGGCAATATTTTCAGACACATCTATGGATACGTTGATTGTTTTATCAGTTGTGTTTTCCTTCTGGAAGATTACCGCATTGTGGATGAGATTATTTAAAATTACGCGGATTTTTGAATCATCAGAATTAAATTTGGAATTTTGACTAATTTTGATATTTATAGATATAATATCAAGATCCCATTTGACCTTATAAATTTCTAGTTGTTGAGATACGACTTCTTCAAAATCAATTTCAGTGACTTTGTTTTCAATTTTAGTGGACCTGTAGAAATCCAGCATTTTGTAAATAAATCCATCAAGTTTTTCCGTGGCTGTATCTATCAGATCAAAATATTCTAATACGGACGGATCTTTGGCTTCCATTTTGGCAAGCTTGGACACACCGGATATGCTCATCAGTGGCCCTCTCAACTCATGAGAAAGGGAATATACAAACTGGTTCATTTCAGAATGTATTTTCTGAAGCCGTTCATTCTTGTCTTTTAATTCCTTCCTGGCAAAATAAATATCCCCTGCGGTTTTGATGGCATTTTTAATCTGTTCAATATTCCACGGCTTGTCTATAAATCTATATACCTGACCCCTGTTTATTGCATCTATAACACTGGCTATATCCGAATATCCAGTGAGGAGAATCCTGACGGGTTCGGGGTTAATCTTCATCAATTTTTCAAAAAATTCCACACCATCCAATCCCGGCATCCTTTGATCGGCTATGACCACATGGAGTTCTTCAGTCTCCGCAATTTTAAGACCTTCAAAAGCATCGAGGGCAGTAATTACCTTATAATCTTTCCTCAAACTTGCCTTGAAGGAGTTCAAGTTATTGTCTTCATCGTCGATATAAAGTACTATAATTTTGTCAGTCATTCTGCTGGGTATTTTGATAGATTGGAAGGGTAATGATAAAATTGGTTCCTTTACCTTGTTCTGTGCGTACTTCAAGTGTCCCTTTGTGATTTTCAATAATAGTATAGACAATTGAAAGTCCAAGACCGGTCCCTTTACCTACTGCTTTGGTTGTAAAAAAGGGCTCAAAAATCCGCTGTTTAACATTCGCAGGCATTCCAAACCCATTATCCTCTATTTCAATTCTGATTTGTTCTCCGATGTGATTTGTTCTGATGGTAATCTTTGGTTCAGGGATATTATCCAGATTCTCAATCAAAGCATGGATAGCATTGGTAATGATGTTCATAAAAACCTGATTGAGTTTACCTGGCAGGCATTCAATTATCGGGATATTCCCAAACTCCCTATAAACCTGGATTTTTCCGGACATCGAACTATTGAGCAATATCAATGTACTGTTGATCCCATCGTGGATATCAACTCTTTTGACATCCTGCTCATCAACTCTAGAAAACAGTCTCAACCCCTTTACAATTTCAACAGTCCTTTTCGCCCCTTCTTCCATTCCTCTTAGTAACTGGTCAATCTCCTTGAGAATATAGTCAAACTCTATATCATCTTCCACTTCCTGCAAATCTTTTTTGGAAGATTCAGAAAACTCAAGTTTCCCTTTTTCCCTATATGCTTTGACTATCTCAAGCAAATCGTTGATATCTCTTTTGAGAGGAGAGATATTAGAGCTTACAAAATTAATCGGGTTATTGATCTCGTGCGCTATACCTGCAGTCAACTGCCCCAATGAAGCCATTTTTTCTTGATTGACCAATTGGGTCTGGGTATTTTGAAGGTTATGGAGTGTAAGTTCGAGTTCCTCTGTCCTCTGTTTTACTTTTTCTTCAAGAAATTCATTTTGCTCAATAATCCGGCTTTCATGTTCCTCAAGTAATTTGAGTTTTTCACTTTGCTCAATTTCATTCTCCCTTTTCTGGTCATTTATCCTATCTGCTAAAGCAAATGACAAAAGAATCACACCTAAGCCTGCTCCAAATGGCATCAAATAAAAGTTTGGCTGCGAAAAAGGAATCACACCCATCTGTGTGAGTACAAAAAGAAATATACCCAACATAAACACCGACCAAGCAATCAAGAAAAACCTTGCCGGTTTAAATCCACTTCTTAGAATAAGGACTGACATTAAAAAAACATAAGGTATGACAATGGCCTGTGTAACCAAAAAAACAGCATAGGTGACCCTCAATAAGCCTAGAAAAGTACCAAGCAATATCAAAAAATAAACACCATAAATTACCATAAGACCTAAATCCAACTTAGGCAGGTATTTCTTGGTTTTGAGAAACGACCTTACAAACCAAATGGCACAAATACTCCCCAAAATCGAAAAAAGGATATTTGACCTTAGGTTCATCCACACCCAGTTCGGCCAGATTAATTCTTGTGCAAATCCCAAAATGGATGATTGCCCTAACCAGACCAAGAGAATATAAAAGACATATATCAAGTATGTTTTGTCATTGAGCGAGAAGTAAAGAAATAAGTTATAAAAAAACAGTCCAAAGAATACCCCAGTAAATATACCATATAAAATATTCTCAAAATAAAGCTGGTGATTTATAGTTTTCATGTCAGCTATTCCTGCCGAAACTATCCTCTTTTCATTGGTGATTATTTTCAAATACACTTCATCGGTAACACCCTCCTCCATTTTAAGCTCAAAAATTACTTTCCTGGAGGGAACCAATCTGTTATTAAAATCATGGATCCTACCGCTTACCTGATTTACCTTAACTTCCCCGTCCCTGACCAAATAAAAATAAATCTCATCCAAATTTGGATTATTGATCACGAGATATTTCTTCTCTTCTCCCATCCCATTGGGTTCAACTTTAAACCTTAGCCAAACTGCCTCTTCACCTAAACCGAAATTTGGATTTTTGGAGGGAATAGATATGAAGTTGGGATTTGATACCACATCAGTTATCCCCATATCCCCATTCAAATCAATAAAGTATTCATAGTTGAAAACATCCACCATTTCCAAACCATTGTCCAATTGGAGGACCGGAGAGGTTATAAGCAGAAAAATATTGATAAGGGCAACAATCATACATTCAAGGTAGGTATGGACAATTTAGTTTCACTTCCAAAGTAATATTTTTGTCCGGAATGCATTCCTTTTTTCAAAATATGAAAATCCAGGCTAAAGAACCACTTTATAGATTCAAGATAAAATGAACCTATTCTCGAAAAAACACGGCTTTTCAGCCAAAACAGGAACATTTGGTTCCTATTCAATATCCCACCTATTAATTTCTTGCCTTTTTTTGAAGGAGAGGCTAACCTAACTCCCTTCTCCAAATATGAACCGGAATAATAATCCCAATAGAGAAACATCTGACTTTTTGGTTCAACTTTAAAATCAGAAGCTCTTATACACACCATTCTGAACAAAATCCAAAAATAAGGGAACGTTAAACCCATAATGAAAATTTCAATTTGAAGGAGTAATTCAAGCGATGAAGCCAATCTCATTTAGAGGCAGTAAGAGTGGGTATTAGCGGTAAAGTTATATTATTGAACCAATAATCATAAGAGAAGTGTAAAAAAAATAAAAAAAAAGGAATTTTATTTCGACATTTGAAGAAATCCTATAAAAGGAGAAATTTTTTTGGGTAAAATTAACAATAAGTAAAATATATACTTAAACTTGTACCTAAAGTTTCACTAATAGTAAATGTAAATGTTCGAATCACCCAGCGAAAAAATAAAAATTCTGTATGTAGATGATGAAGAAAATAACCTTCAGGCATTTAAGGCTACATTTAGAAGAGATTACAAAATCCATCTTGCTATTTCCGCACAGGAAGGCAGGAAATTACTGAATTCTAATGAGGTTGACATCATTATCACCGACCAAAGGATGCCTGACGAAACAGGAGTTGACTTTTTGGCCTCTGTCATCCCAGACCATCCTGATCCGATACGGATTCTACTGACTGGATATACTGATATTCAGGCAGTAATAGATGCCATTAACAAAAGTCAAGTTTACCACTATCTCACCAAACCTTGGGAAGAGGATTATATGCGAACGGTAATCAAAAATGCATTTGAGGTTCTGTCTCTTCGAAAAGAGAACAAAAAATTAATGGAGGACCTTGTAGAGACTAACAAAAATCTTGAGTTGATGCTCCAACAAAAATAGAACTAGTATCGTGCAGCAAGGAGCAACAACAACTCCTTATGAGTCATAGAAAATTTCCTTGCCAAGTACGCATTTGTAAGGCTACCCCTGTAAGTGTAAACCCCTTTCATAAACCACTTATAATTGAACACCATTTCTTCTGCCCCTCCCAAATCAGCCATATGGAGCAAAATGGGGGTGAATATGTTACTTAAGGCACAGGAGGCTGTCCTTGAAACACGTGATGCAATATTGGGAACGCAATAATGGATTACTCCATGTTTGACAAATGTCGGGACATCGTGGGAAGTCATCTCTGAAGTTTCTATACATCCACCTTGATCTATTGATACGTCGATGATTACGCTTCCCTCCATCATTGCAGCAATCATTTCTTCGCTTACAACAATTTTGTTCCTACCTTTTTCGGCTCTTAGGGCTCCAATGACAACGTCCGCTTCCTTAATGGCATTCCCCAATGTATAATTATCAATGGTTGACGTGAATACCTGCTGACCAAGGAGGTGCTTTATCCTCCTCAACTTATAAATATGGTTATCAAATACCTTAATGCTCGCTCCTAGTCCCAAAGCAGTCCTTGCTGCATATTCAGCGACAGTTCCGGCACCTACTATGACCACCTGCGTAGGAGGAACTCCTGTAACTCCTCCCATGATCAGACCCTTCCCGTTATTTACACTGCTCAGGTATTCTGCAGCGATCAACATCACCGTACTTCCGGCAATTTCACTCATGGCCCTTACCACAGGCATACCTCCAACTTTATCCTCAAGATTTTCATAGGATACAGCTGTAATTCTCTTTTTGTTTAAGGCTTGGATATAATCTGCCTTTTGCTTTCCTAGTTGCAGGGCAGAAATCAAACAAGATCCTGAGCGCATAAAATTGATTTCCTCCTCTGTTGGCGGTTCAACTTTTATGATTACCTCCGCATCAAAAGCTTCTTTGGCAGTATAGACTACCTTTGCCCCGGCATCGGAATACTCTTTGTCAGTAAACTTCGATTCTTTTCCGGCGTTGGTTTCTACAAGGACCTGAAGACCATTATTGACCAGAAGTGCAACTGCATCAGGCGTCAAAACCACCCTCTTTTCTTGGGCGGCCGTTTCCAGAGGCACTCCTATCAGCAATGAATTTTGCGAATTCTTAACTTTCGCTACCGCTTCTTTGGGATAAATCCCAACCTCTTCCCTTATTTCAACCATCTTTTTCACCATTAATAACCCTATTTAAGGTAATTATCCTTCCTCCAGATCCATCCACATCAATTTGGACATGCATAAAATCAGAAGGTATAAATTCTGCGATTTTTTCAGCCCACTCGATCCAACAAAGCCGGCCACTGTCCAGATATTCATCCAGACCAATTTCCAAAACTTCTTCCGGTTCTTCGATTCTATAAAAATCAAAGTGGTAAAAAATTTCACCCTCAGCGCTCTTGTATTCATTAACCAGAGAAAAAGTAGGGCTGTTCACCCTGTCTTTAATCCCCAATATCTCGGCAATTTCCTTGATCACCGTAGTTTTACCGGCTCCAAGCTCCCCTTTGAAAATCCAGATTTTGTCAAACCTGCCAAACTCTATGATCTTAAGTGCGGCTGAATGAATTCCTTCTATTCCAGCACAATAATACTTTTCCAAATTTAATTAAATATTCTTTGGTTCGAGTCTGATAAATGGGATAATCATTTCTTCAAGAGATACTCCTCCATGTTGGAAAGTATCTTTGTAGTAATTTACATAATAATTGTAATTGTTTGGATATGCAAAGAAATAATCTTCAACTGTAAAAACATAGCTTGTCGAAACATTGAACCTGGGCAACTTGGCATCTTCAGGACGGGAAATCTCAAACACTTTGCCACTTTCAAAATTTAGATTTTTCCCCTGCTTGTACCTGAGGTTAGTCGTTACATTTTTATCCCCGATGATTTTGTACGGCCTATTGACCCTTTTTGTACCATGATCAGTAGAGATTATCACATCGGCTTTGGCAGCATGGATTTTTTTAAAAAGATCAAAAAGCGTAGAGTGCTCAAACCAACTTTTGGTCAAAGATCTGTATGCAGATTCATCCGGAGCAAGTTCCCTGACCATTTTGATATCAGTCCGGGCATGCGACATCATGTCCACAAAATTGTAGACCAATACATTCAGATCGTTGTTTAGCAACTGATGGAAATGATCCAAAACAGCCTTACCTTGAAAGACCTGGAGGATCTTGTTATAGCTGAATTTGATATTCATTTTATTTCGATGAAGATTTTCGGACAAAAAATCTTCTTCATGGTTATTTTTGCCTTCATCGGTATCTTCTCCTTCCCATAGTTCAGGATGGAATCTTGCCATATCGGAAGGCATCATGCCGCTAAAAAGGGCATTTCTTGCGAAGGCTGTTGTAGTGGGTAAGATACTGTAATAGGTACTCTCCTCCGAAGTATTGAAGTATTCAGAAATCAAGGGTTTGATCACTTCCCATTGGTCCAGCCTAAGGTTATCAATTACCACAAAAAATAGCGGCTTGCCGTTTTTGACGTTCGGAAAAACCTTCTCCGCCATTAACCTGTGGGACAGGATTGGTTTTTCAGATTTAGGATCATTGATCCAGTCGATGTAGTTGTTTTTGATAAATTTAGCAAAAGCAGCATTAGCTTCTGTTTTTTGGGTATCAAGGACATCCTGCATGCTTTTGTTGTCAGTCCCATCAATCTCCATCTCCCAATAAGTCAGCCGCTTATAAATATCTGTCCATTCCTGATGGGTGGAAGCTTCTCCGCAAGCAGTGCTTATATTCATAAAATCCTGTCTGTAGGACAGGTTTGTTTTTTCAGTGATCAGCTGCTTATTCTGCAAAATCTTTTTTACTGAAAGCAGTATCTGGTTTGGGTTGATTGGCTTGATAAGGTAATCGGCAATTTTTCCACCGATGGCATCATCCATGATGTGCTCCTCCTCACTTTTGGTGATCATGACGACCGGAACCTGTGGTTTTAGCATTTTGATTTGTTGCAAAGTCTCCAGTCCTGTCATTCCGGGCATCATTTCATCCAAAAAAATCACATCAAAATTGAACTTCTCCACCATTTCGATGGCATCTACGCCACTGTTGACAGTTGCTATTTCATAGCCTCTTTGCTGTAAAAATAAAATATGTGGCTTCAGAAGATCTATCTCGTCATCCGCCCATAGGATTTTGAACCTTTGCATAAAATTTGGTTTACTTCTTTTAAATTTATAATTACTTTTGAGACCTATCAAATGTCAAGGACATTGAAACGCCATAAAATTCTGAATGATCCTGTTTATGGATTCATTACCATTCCCAGCGAATTGATTTTTAGTATCATTGACCATCCTTACTTCCAGAGGTTACGTCGTATCAAGCAACTTGGTTTGACTGATTATGTCTATCCCGGCGCATTGCATACGAGATTTCACCATGCCATCGGTGCCATGCATCTCATGAGCATTACCCTGGACAATCTCAGACATAAAGGTATCGAAATTAGTGAGGAAGAATACGAAGCCGGCCTTATTGCTATTTTGTTGCATGATATTGGCCATGGCCCGTTTTCTCATGCATTGGAATTCAGCATCCTTCAAAACATCCCCCATGAATCCCTCTCACTTCTTATTATCCAAAAACTCAACAAGGAATTAAACAACCAACTTGATCTTTCCATAAAAATATTCAAAGGAGAATATGAAAGGAAATTTTTCAACCAACTCGTTTCCAGTCAGCTTGACATTGACAGATTGGATTACCTCCAAAGAGACTGTTTTTTTACAGGCGTATCGGAAGGGGCAATCGGTGCAGACCGGATCATCAAAATGATGGATATCAAAGATGATCAGCTGGTAATTGAAGAAAAAGGGATCTACAGTATTGAAAATTTCTTGAGTGCCAGAAGGTTGATGTATTGGCAGGTATACTTACACAAGACTACTGTGAGTGCGGAAAAGATGATGATAAGCCTGATCAATCGCGCCAAACATCTTAGCCAAAACGGCCAAAACCTTATTGCCACAGATGAACTTCTTTATTTCCTCAAAGGCAATTTTTCGCTAAATGACTTTGAAAACAAAGGAGTTTTATTGGAGAATTTTTTAACGCTTGATGATTTTGATATTTGGGGAGCCATCAAGCTTTGGAAAAACCATGAAGATTACATCCTGAAAAATTTATCCAGGATGTTTTTGGAAAGGAATCTTTTTAAAATAAATCTACGCAATGATGAATTCTCACTTTCAGAAATCGAGGAGGAAAAAATGCGGTTATTGAAAAAATTTCAAATACCCGAAAGCGACCTGACTTATTTCTTTAATCATGGCGTTTTGAGCAACCACGCTTACCTCAATACGGAACAGATTTTTATTTTGACCAAAAAAGGTAACATCGTCGATGTGGCAGTGGCAGCTGACCTTCCAAATATTAAGGCCATGAGTAAAATTGTGAAAAAACACTATATCTGTCACGCCAAAAATTTAACTTTGTAAGCTCTAAACCCAATCTATGGAATTTTCTCTTGGTCAAATTGCGGAATTAATAAGCGGAAAAGTTGAAGGTGACAAAACCCTGAAGGTAAGTCGCTTAGATAAAATACAGGAAGGTCTGCCGGGAGGCATCAGTTTTTTGTCCAATGAAAAATATGAATCCTTTATCTATGACACCAAAGCCACAGCTGTCATTGTATCCGAAAATTTTGAACCGCAAAAACCACTGACTACTAATTTAATCAGGGTGAAAAATGCATATGAAGGTTTTACAATGCTGCTTGAAGCCTATTCGATGATGATAACATCAGGAAAATCAGGTATCGAAGAGCCTTCATTTTTTGACCAAACAAGTACAATTGGGAAGGATTTTTATAGGGGAGCATTTTCTTATGTTGGCAAAAACTGTGTTTTGGGGGATTCAGTAAAAATCTATCCTAACGCCTACCTAGGCAATAATGTGAAAATAGGAAACAATACCATCATCCATGCCGGGGTCAAAATTTATGACAACACCCAGATTGGAAATAATTGCGAAATCCATCCGGGTGCAGTCATCGGCGGAGACGGATTCGGTTTTGCCCCACTTCATGATGGCAGTTATAAAAAAATCCCCCAATTGGGAAATGTAGTGATTGAAGACAACGTTAGCATTGGTACCAATACCACTATAGATTGTGCAACAATGGGGTCAACTTTGATAAAAAAAGGAGCTAAAATCGACAATTTGGTACAAATTGCCCATAATGTGATCATAGGTGAAAACACCGTGATCGCTGCACAGACAGGGATTTCTGGTTCTACAGAAATCGGTAAAAATTGTGTGATAGCAGGAAAGGCGGGAATTGTTGGCCACATAAAAATAGCTGACAATACCACTGTGGGCGCCAATACTGGCATTTCAAAAAGCATAAATAAGTCCGGTCAGACTGTTTTTGGATATATGGGATTTGAAATCAAAGATTTCTTGAAATCTTACAGTCTCTTCAAAAAACTGCCCGAACTATTAGACAGAATCAAAGAACTCGAAAAAAAACCATAAATTTACGCTTCTTAAATTGAAGGAGTTTAACAGGATCGGATGAGAGTCAAACAGCATACCATAAAAAAACAAGTTACCGTATCGGGAGTAGGTCTCCATACAGGGGTAATTTCAAATATGACATTTTTACCTGCCCCACCAAACCATGGTTTCAAATTCCAAAGAATAGACCTTCCCGGAATGCCGATAATTGACGCCGATGTGGACAATGTCGTAGATATTTCAAGGGGTACAACCCTTGAACAAAGCGGAGCAAGGGTATTTACGGTCGAGCACGTCCTTGCGTCCTTGGTTGGTTTGGAAATCGACAACGTCATGATCCAATTGGATGGTCCTGAGCCTCCCATTATGGATGGATCTTCCATCCAATTTATTGAGGTTTTGGAAGAAGTGGGGTTGGAGGAACAAAATGCCTTAAGGAGATTTTTTGAGATACCTGAAAGCATTACTTACAGAGAACCTTCTAGAGAAGTCGAAATGGCAGCTTTGCCGCTTGACGACTACCGTGTCACCGTAATG
Source organism: Aquiflexum sp. (assembly GCF_977115555.1). NCBI lineage: Bacteria > Pseudomonadati > Bacteroidota > Cytophagia > Cytophagales > Cyclobacteriaceae > Aquiflexum > Aquiflexum sp. Next base: position 4,150 of record NZ_CDSBKL010000026.1, on the reverse strand, counting down.
GTGGATTACAATTCCCCGGTTTTGGGAAGTCAGCATGCCTCCATCACTAATATCAGTCAATTCAAAACTGAGATTGCATCCTGCAGGACTTTCTGCTTTTTGCATGAATTGGAAATGCTGTACAATCAAAACTTGATTAAAGGAGGAGACCTTAACAATGCCATTGTGGTAGTGGACAGGGTCGTTGAGGAGAAAGAATTGGAGCATCTTGCAAAGATGTTTAATAAGAAAAAGGTTGAGGTAAGGAAGGAAGGAATACTCAACAATGTGGAATTGCGGTATAAGAATGAACCTGCAAGACATAAGCTACTGGACGTTGTCGGAGATTTGGCATTAGTAGGAAGACCATTAAAAGCGCAAATTTTGGCTGCAAGACCCGGTCACGCCGCCAATGTAGCATTTGCTAAGAAAATAAAAAGGGTGATGGAAAAGGCCGGTTCGGTCCATATTCCACATTATGACCCAAAGCTTCCTCCAGTAATGGATATCAATCAGATCAGTAATATTTTGCCTCACAGATATCCTTTTCAGCTTTTAGACAAAATCATTTACTTGGATGAAACCGTAGTGGCTGGGGTAAAAAACGTGACCATCAATGAACCCTTCTTTATGGGGCATTTTCCAAACAATCCTGTAATGCCCGGTGTTCTCCAAGTGGAAGCAATGGCACAGACTGGTGGGATTTTGGTATTGAGCACAGTAGATGATCCGGAAAAATATTGGACCTATTTTTTAGGTATTGAAAGTTGCAAATTCCGTAAAATGGTGCTTCCTGGAGACACATTAGTCTTCAAGTGCGAGCTACTTGCTCCCATCCGGAGAGGGATTGCAAAAATGAAAGGGGAAGCTTTTGTAGGTAACACCCTTGTTTGTGAAGCAATTATGACAGCAAGTATAGTCCGGAAAGAATCATGATCAGTCCTCTATCCTCCATACACGAAAAAACCATCCTGGGAAAGGATGTTCAAATAGATCCTTTTACCATGATTCACGAAAATGTGGAAATCGGTGAAGGAACATGGATCGGCTCCAATGTCACTATTTATTCAGGAGCCAAAATCGGAAAAAACTGCAAAATATTTCCAGGGGCTGTAATTGCTGCTATCCCTCAGGATCTCAAGTTCCAAGGAGAAGATTCGACTGTCGAGATTGGTGACAATACTACTATCAGAGAATGTGTGACCATAAGCAGAGGAACTATTGATAAAAGGACCACAAAAGTCGGAAGCAATTGTCTTTTGATGGCCTATGTGCATATTGCCCATGATTGTATAGTAGGGAATAATGTCATCATTGCCAATGCCGTACAGGTGGCTGGACATGTGTCTATAGACGACTGGGCCATCGTAGGTGGAAGCAGTGCCATACATCAATTTGTCAAAGTCGGGATGCATTCTATGATATCAGGCGGTTCATTGGTGAGAAAAGATGTACCACCATTTACCAAAGCAGCACGGGAACCTCTCAGCTATGCAGGCGTGAATAGTCTTGGGTTAAGACGGAGAGGGTATTCCAGCGAAACAATCAGCCATATCCAAGAAGTTTATAGATACTTATTTTTAAATTCTTTGAACAACAGCAGGGCACTGGAGGAAATCGAAATCAACCTGCCAGCTACCAAAGAACGAGATGAAATCATCAATTTTATCAGATCTTCCGAAAGAGGAGTGATGAAAGGTTATATCAGCTAATAAATAATGGAACTGAAGCTGGATCAGGTATCCAAAAGATATCAGTTTGAATGGATTTTTAAAGACATCACACTTCGTGTTCCATCATTTTCCCATTGGGCCATTACAGGCAGTAACGGTTCCGGTAAATCAACTTTACTGAAATGCCTTTCAGGGATGAATCCTCTCACCCAGGGATCGATTTCCTATTTCTCAGGAGGAAAAGAAATACATGGCAATGAAATATTTAAGTCCCTTGTAGTCAGTGCGCCTTATATGGAACTCCCTGAAGAGTTTTCTTTAAGAGAGCTTCTTGAATTTCATTTCAAATTTAAAATTCCGGCTGGCAACCTTAATCTCGAGGAGATGATGGAAATAATGTACCTCAAAAACCACCAAAACAAACCTGTTTCGCAGTTTTCTTCCGGAATGAAACAAAGATTAAAGCTTGGTCTGTGTTTTTTTTCAAATTGTCAATTGGTTCTTTTGGACGAACCTACCTCCAATCTTGACGAGCAGGGAATAGCTTGGTATTTGGAGTTGGTGAAGCAATTTTCGAAAGACAGAACACTTTTTATCTGTTCCAACAACCCCAAAGAATATTCTTTTTGTCCTAATGAAATCCATATCGAAAATTTTAAGGTTAAACAAAAACTTTGATTGTTAGACTGATTTATTAATTTTACAGAAATTTACTCACCTACTTATTATGCAACAAAAATTATTAAACTTCCTACTCCTAGGGTTATTAGCCTTTGGAGTGTTCTCTTGCAAAGAGAAAAAAGACGACCCCACACCAAGCAAAACCCCTGAAGAATTAGCTATTGAGGAACTCACAGGAGGTTCTTCTCAGATTTGGACAATTGCAGGAGGTGGCACAGTCATTCGTGACGGCAGATCTGAAACCAATATTTATCAGACTTTCGAGTTGACCCTTGCAGCGAATTCATCAAGCAAAACCTATGTAACTGTCAACAACAACGATCTGTTTGACTCAAATGGGAATTGGTCTTTTGTAACAGGAGGGCTTGATAAGTTGTTATTTACAGGATCTAAGCCTGCATCAAACACCGAGATTTCCTGGACCAGAACGGGTGACAACCTTATCCTTAGGTTCAGCATTGTAGCTCCAAGTGGCCGTCAGTTGGCAACTGCTGCTGTTTTGGGAGACTATGTTTTTACGCTGAAAAAGAAACCATAAAAAATCAACTTCTCAAATTCAAAAGGGCAACCCAAAAATATTTGGGATGCCTTTTTTTATGCCTTTAATGTTACTAATGTTACTCCTGCCCCGCCTCTGTCTGCATGTTCATCCTCAAGTTTGGCAACCTGATTCATATTTCTCAAGAGGTTGCGCGAGATTTCTTTCAATATACCGTTTCCTTTGCCATGGACTATCCTAAGATCTTTGAGACCAAGCATATAGCCGTCATCCACAAAGGACTGAACCAAAGGGAGAATTTCTTCCCCTCTCATACCCCTGATATCCAAGTTGGGTGAAAAATCCAACATTTTGCTATTGGTATCAAATCCTGTCCTTCGGACAAGGGTTTTCTTTTCCTTTTTCACTTCAGAAAGGGAAACCTTCTGTAGCCTATTGATTTTGACATTTGATTTCAGATCACCGATACTGATTTCAGCTTCTTTTTTCTTGAGGGCCAAAATCTGAGCAATGGCTCCGTTGTCAATCAATCTCACATAATCCCCAACCTGAATCTCTCCTTCCACATCTTTGATTTCGGGAGCAACAATAACTTTTTTTTCAGGCTTGACTTTGATCTTCAAGTCTTCGATTTCTGTCCGAAGCTGTTTGGTGATTTCTTTATCACCTTTGCTTTTTTTGATATCGGCAATGGTATTTTCAATTTTTTTATTGACCTCATCCAAAAGCGTTTTAGCCTCCACCTTGGCTTCCTGAAGGAATTTCTTTTTGTTCTGATCAATGGAATCTTTCAGCGAGGTATATTCTTTGACTTTCAGATCTAGGACTCTTTCTTTCTTTTTGTTTTCATTGACAAGCTGCTCATAGTTGGCGAGCTGATTTTCCAACTTGGTGAGCATCTTGTCATATTTGACCCGGTCCTCACCTATATGGATTTTAGCATATTCAATGATGCCCTTTGAAATGCCGATTTTGGAAGCGATTTCCAACGCAAAAGAACTTCCAGGTTTTCCCAGATCCAATTGGTACAAAGGTTCAAGTTTGTCGACGTCATACCGCATGGCACCGTTTACCAAACCCTGGTTTTTGGAAGCTACCTGCTTCAGGTTACCGTAGTGCGTTGTCAGTACGCCATAAGCTCCTGTTTTGTTCAATGCCAATAAAATCCCTTCAGCAATGGCCCCTCCAAATTGAGGTTCCGTGCCTGTACCGAATTCATCGATGAAAAGTATCGTTTTTTTGTCCGCAAACTCAGTTGAGTATTTCATACTCATCAAATCCGAACTATACGTACTCAGGTCATTTTCGATAATCTCCT
>NZ_CDSBKL010000025.1:0-21230 GCF_977115555.1 Aquiflexum sp. | reverse complement strand
AAATTAAAGCACTTCAAAACCCTGCTTTTTTGGTTTCGGGATTTGGGATCACCCATCAGAAATTGGTAGCGGAAGGACACTTCATGGGCTCCTTGGGTCTGGAAACCGATTTTTGAAATCATAAAATCATAGCTATAACCGATCACCATTCCGTTGTCTAGGTTGACGCCTAATAAGAAAATCACAGAATCCTGATTGGGTAGGTCGCGGACACCGGGGATTCCCCTAAAGCTCAGACCTCCGATCACATTGCCATAGAGCATCTGTACCCCAATATCCAATTGCTGGAAGGGGTTTTGGTTTTTGTAGTTTGCGAGGATTGATACTTGGTTGTCAAATTTTGATCCGAAATAATTGCTAGTGCCCAAGGGAAAATTGACGCCTCCATGGAAGCTCCATTTCATAGGCAAGAAGCCAGCTTCATTGTCAGGGAAAAAACTTAAGCTTGGCCTGTTGACATGGTGCGCTGATCCACCCAGCCAAAAGTATTCGTTGTTCACCAATGCTCCAAAGGAAAGATCCAGGTAGCCATTTGGTTCAAATTCCGGAATCTGATCTATGGTGGTTTGGTTTACTGTCCGGTTGAAAAGATCCACCTGATCGCCAAAGACCAGGTTGTCGAGCTGTGCACTTCTTCTGACCCATGCGGCCTGACCTCCAAACCTGAAGTTCCAAGTATCGGCTACCTGCAAGTTGTAACTGTATAGCAGAGAAACGTCCGTGGTATTGATCTGCATATTGGATTCCTGAAAGCTGTTGACCATGATACCAATTCCGCTGTTCAAGTCAAAGCTATAGTGGTCAAAATAGGCTGAGTAGGCATTGAAATCATAATTCAATCCAGGCCATTGTTTCCTGTAGTTGACCCCGACTCGGCTCAGCTCTGTAGAACCTGTAAGGGCTGGGTTGAGGTTGAGGGGTGAGGCATAAAACTGCGAAAAATGGAAATCCTGTGCCGAAACCTGAAGGTAGGCAAAGAGTAAAAATAGTCCGATAATGATTCTTTTTTTCATCATTTCAGTAAGAGGAAGACCTCCGTTTGCGTTTCAACCCGACCATCCACCGTTTCAAATTTGAGCCTGTATACGTAATTGCCCGGCATGGCGTACTCTCCGGAGACTTTCCCATCCCATCCTTGTGAGTTGATGTCCTCGGTATAGAAAATGGTTTCTCCCCATTTGTTTAGAATCCAGAACTCCAGTTTGGTGACGTTGATAAATTTTGGAAAGAAATAGTCATTGATGCCGTCACCGTTTGGAGAGAATACATTGGGAACCACCAAGAAAAAGTCCGTGACCTCGATTTCCCTTTGGATTTCGAGTATACAGCCGTTTTCATCAATCGCCTGTAGTATGATGACAAATTTTCCGCCTTTTTGGTAGATATGGGTTGGGTTGGTTTCCGAACTCGTGTTACCGTCGCCAAAATCCCAGAAATAAGAGATGATATTGCCTATGGATTTGTTTTCGAAATTGATAGGAATTCCGACCAGGAAGGATCCATTTTGGTCGTATCCCACCGATTGAATTGAAGCATCAATGACAACATTCGTATTCTCTACTTCGAAAGATTCCCTGTATTCACAGCCTGTGCCATCGGTAATGCTGAGGATAAACAGGCCTGACCTGCTGGTAGACATTTTTAAACCATCTTGGCTGACATCGCCACCTGACCAATTGATTGAATAGGGAGGTACACCACCGCTTATAGCAATATTAAATTCTTCTCTGATTTCTCTAGGCTCACAAACCACCAGTGTATTTCTTACCGTCGAGACTTCAATAGGAACCGGTCTCTTGATGATAAATTCCCTTTTGGTCACACATCCATTGGCATCAAGAATTTCTACTGCATAAGGACCTGAAGAAAGGTTCAGCAAGTTTTGCTCCGTACTTCCGTTGCTCCATCTGAAAGTAAATGGTGGACTTCCACCTGCTACATTTACTAGGATGCTTCCGCTTTGGGGATTTTCACAATCCAAGGCATCCGTCACTGTGGATTCTATAGCCAATTGATCCGGCTGAATGATGGTAAACTCCCTCCTGATAGGGCAGATGCCAAATTTGGTCAGGGTTACACCATAAGTACCCGGGCCAAGGTTAAAAAGGCTTGGTAATTCCTGTCCATTGTCCCATCTGATATTGACACCTTCTGTTCCACCTTCGATATTCAGGTCAATGGCGCCATCGTCATTTCCAAAGCAGGTGATTTGCTTCACCTCAGAATTGATTTTGAAAACAGGTGCGTCCACGATACTGACAGACTCCGTCAATATGCAGCCTGCCTGATCGGAAACAGTTACCGTATATGTACCGGGACCCACATTCTCAAAAGAAGTAAGTTTGGATCCAAAATCCCAGTCAATGTCATAAGGAGCAACACCCCCGACCACCGTAAGGTCAATCAATCCATCAAAAGCTTCGAAGCAGGAAATGTCTCTTTTGGTTATCTGGATTTCAAGGCGCGACTCCGGTTCATTGATTTCAATCGGTCCTGTGGTTACTGTACAGTTGTTGTTGTCAATAAGAGTAAGCACATAAGTTCCCGCGAGCAAATCTTCGAGGACAGGTCCATCTGCTTCGTAGATCTGACCGTCTTTGGTCCAATTGAACTGATACCCATCTTCCTCTACGCCTCCTGAAACAGCTACTTCAATTCGTCCGGTGTCGTCTCCGGTACAAAAAACATCTGTTTTTTCGACCAAAGAAACCTGCAAAACTTCTGGTTCTGTAAGTGTATAGGTATTGGAAATACTACAGCCAAATTCATCTTCTATCAAAAGTTCATAGTTGCCTGGAGTTAAGTTTTCAATAATCTGGGCATCAGAAGAAAAGCCTCCGGGGCCTATCCAAGAAAATGTAAAATTCCCATTGCCTCCTGTAGGAATGACTGAAATTCTTCCATCATTGGCACCAAAACAGCTGATTCCGAAACCTGAAAAGTCAGACACTTCTTCAATCAGGCTGATGGAAGGATTGACAGTGATGGTATATACCTGTGGGATACCGGAACAGGATTCTAGTGAACCTGTAAAGGCGGTGACCTGGTATTCTACTGTAATCGGATTGGCAGTAGGGTTGATGAGGTTTTGAACAGGAATGGTATTGCCTTCACCTGAAAGGGAAACGCCTTCCACTCCATTTGCGGAAGCAGTCCAAGAGAAAGTCGCCCCAGGGACAGCACTTGAAATCAAAACTTCTTCACTGGATGTACCTGTACATAGATTCTGATCAGGAACAGAAAAACTGATACCCGGTGAAGGCTGTACCGTGACTATCAATGAAAACGGCCTTCCAGGACAAGTTCCCAAAAATGGTGTGATTTGATAAAGGAGGTTAATGGGTCCGTTGGTACTGTTGACAAGGAGATTTTCAATGGAAAGACTAGAAACAGTCGAAGCCTCCGCACCTGATATTCCGGGAACAGGATTTACAGTCCAGGTGAAAAGAGAACCGGGAACCAATCCTTCAGGGGTAAAATCCAAAACTGTACCACTACAGATTTCCAATGTTTCATCTAGGTAAACAGGTTCGGGGTTGACAGTGATTTTGTAAACTGCTATGACTGCTTCACATGCGCCGAGATCTTCTGCTACGATTTTAGCTGAGAATATCACCTCTATCGGGTTGTTTGTAGTATTTGTTAAAGTTTGCGATGGAATAAGGTCGGATCCGCTTTCAATTACACCATCGACCCCATTGCTTTGTGCAGTCCATTCGATACCAAAACCCAATGGATCAGAAAGGAGGGTTACGGGGAGTGTGGTTTCCCCTGAGCAGATTTCCTGATCAGGAATAGAAAATACTACAACCGGCGCAGGGATCACAGTGATGACTACTTCGTCAAAATCAACACATCCGGTATCTATGTTTCTTACCTGCACAGTATAGGTGGTAGTTGTGTCAGGTTTGATGATTGGGGTTTTTGTGTTTGCATTCTCGATTGAGCTTATTGGATTTGCAGTCCAGGAATAAGCATAATTCCCCTCGGGTGAGGCTTCCGCCTCTAAAAGAATTGATTCTCCTTTGCAGACACTTTGATCTTCTCCCGCATCCACAACAGGTAATGGATTGAGCTCAAACTGTATGGATTCTTGAACAGTCCCGCAAGAATTCGTGACTTCTAAGGTGATAATTTTTGTTCCGGGCGTACTAAAGGTGATAGCTCCGGGATCAAGGGTACTGGCAGTAGCGGGGATTCCTCCATCAAATGTCCACTTGAAAATTGTCGCATCTGTACCGCAAGAAGAGACATCAGCTACAGGATTGAGGGTGAGTTCACCGCATGCATCGGGAATATCAGCAATAGAAATCAAAGGGGGTGCAAATACCGAGACTGTTTCCCAATCTGAAAAAACGCCACATGGAGTATTCAGTGTTTGCGTGATCAGGTAATTTCCGGGACTTGTAAATTCAAATACCGGGTTGATGGAATTGGGGCCGGTTCCCTCTAAAAATGACCATGTGTCAGTAGTGCTGCATTCATTTCCTTGGATTGAAACGGACCAAGTCAGGAAATTTTCAGGTGCAGCACAGGTTTCAAGGATATTTGAGGTATTGGTAGTCCTCACCACAACAGGTCCACAAGCTTCAAGTATATCCACTTCAAATGCAGGTATGGGTTCAGGAATGATACAAATAGTCCTTGTGGTTTCTTCTATGCCACAGCGGTTACCCGAGATCAGCTTGATGGTGTATATTCCCGGTTCAGTGAATCTCGGTGTCAGAATCATAGATCCGTTTAGCCATGAATTGGGGATGTTGGGATTAGGTCTTGATCCTAAGGTGTTTCCCGGACTCAATTCCCAACCTGTAGCTGGGCTGATTTCCCAGACAAACTTACCGATATTGGTACATTCACCACTGTTGTTTGCTTCATTTCCATATAGGGTCAGATTTTCAATATTGAAGAAAGTGTTTTCGCAAAACACGGAGTCTGTAATCCCGATAATGGGTTCTGGTTTTTCGGTGACATAAATAGGGACAACTTGTGCGGAAGATTTTGAGCAGGGGTTTTCTGCTAAAATGGTGGCTGAAAATGAATTTGGAAATCCCTGTCCCCCGGATTTTCCACAGGAAGTTTCTGTGAAAATATGGCTGACGGAAGGAGGGGGGGGATGGTTGAAAATCTGAGGTTCGGATCCATCTGAGAAGGTGACGGTGTATACAGTCCCGGATGGATTGTTTTCAGTTCCGGTGATTGGGAAAGTCAATGCTTCGCCCGAACAGATATTGGTATTGCCCGGATTCCCAAAACCTACAGCAGGATTTGACCCGATAAATACTCCTATCCGTTTCGTGATTGAACAGCCGTTTCCACCTACGACAGTATACTCCAGGTAAAATACCCCGATGGGATAATCATGTGAGACCTCATCCCAATCTTCAGCCTCAAATGGATCCGATCCGTCCCCCCATTCTATGGTGTAAGACACGTTTGTTTCTTTGGTAGCTGAATTGTTGAAGAAGGTAAAGGCAGACTGTTCATTGTCACAGACAATAAAAAATGGGAGGTTGTCGAAATCAGAATCAAAGCGGTCACTGACGACTGTAGTGGATGGAATTTGTTGGAGGTTGATGGTTTGGGTTTTGGTATCCGTGATGCCGAGTGAATCTGTAACCGTTAGGGAAACAACATATGACTGGGTTCCTGTACCTACAGCATTGTCATAAATGTGCTCCGGAGATTCCAAAGTTGAACCGCGGCCGTCACCGAACTTCCAGTCATAAGTCAATTGGGAGCCAGTTGAGGTATTGGTGAAAACTACAGGTGAAGAGGCACAAAAGTCCTCTTGGTTGATTGTGAAATCAGCAATAGGATTGTCAAAAGTATTTCCGTTTTGGTAAGTCTTGGGGAAAAATGGATCCATTTTGCTTGAGAAAATCAACATGCCACTTACTCCACCGACCAAAAAAAATAAGGTTAAATAAGTTAGGGCGAAAAGCTTTTTAAAGGGGATCATTTATTCAACAACAAATAAAAATGTACTATACATACAAACTTTTGCGGAATATACTTAATGTATCTCAAAAATTAAATTACCATACCCTAAATTCCATTTAAAATTTCCAACATGAAAGTCTTTTTCAAATCCTGCTTTCAGGTCTAACTTGAAAATAGTCGCAAAATCTATAAAAATGATGTGTCATGAGATGCTTCTTGGATCATTTTTTCGGCAGCATCTTTTCCTAAATATCGGTCTATAAAATAATGGCCCACATAGAGTAGGGGAGTTAGCAGGATGGCAACACTGAATTTGTAGACGTAATTGATAATAGCTACTGAAGCCACTTGTGCCCAACTCCAGTTCCCAAAAACATAAAAAGCGATTACCAAAACAACGAATGAATCTATCAATTGGGAAACCAAAGTAGATCCGGTTGCTCTGAGCCAAATCATTTTGGAACCGGTTATTTTTCTGAGTTTTTGGAAAACATACACATCTATCAGCTGTCCCAATAGAAAAGCAGTCAGTGAACCGATGATGATTCCCAAACCTTGCCTGAAAATCATATTGAAGGCATTGTTAATGTTGAAAGGATTGCCTTCAGCATCAGGAGTGTTGACTTCCAGCCAAAATGCTGCGGGAGGAAGTACCGTGACCACAGAGATCACTATGAAAATATATGCTATAAAAAATGCGGTAATAAAGCTGATTTTTCTGACTCCTTTTTTGCCAAAATATTCGTTGATGATGTCAGTGGTGATAAATACTATAGGCCATATGACTGCCCCAGCAGTGAGGTTGAAATCAAGTATATAGTCTCCAAAAATCCTCCATCCTGCAGGTTCGATTCCCAATGTCATTTCCCCTGAGAAGATTTTGACACCGATTATTTCAGCCAAAATTGCATTGGTCAGGAAAATACCACTGAGTATGATGAATAAGTTGGTTTTTTTGGATTGAAAAGTCTTTTGTTCGAGGGCATTTCCCATATAGATGTGGTGATATTTTTGGGGTGTTTAGGTTAAATCGAATAGGTTACTCCTTCTTCACTAAGATAACTGTTTTCAAAAACTTCCTTTGCCTGATCCAAAATCGGGCTGAGGTCTTTATATCGAGAGGAATAATGACCCAAAAGCAATTTGTCCGCATTGGCTTTCATGGCTATGATGCCCGCCTGTCGGGAGGTACTATGGAAAGTAGTACCGGCTCTTTCGGTTTCATCATCGCCGAAAGTTGACTCATGGTACAGCAAATCGACTTCATTGATATAGTCAACCAGACTCGGGTCAAAGATGGTATCAGAACAATAAGCATATTTTTTGGATTGTCTTGCCGGATAGGTGTATTCTTCGACTTTGTATAGGATATTGCCGTCAGGGCCAACAAAATCATTTCCTTCCCGCAGGGATACAATGGCTTCGATGGGTATTTTGTTTTTTGCCAATTTTTCTTTGACCATATTTCTGAGACCTGGCTTTTCCTCTATCAAAAAGCCGGTACAAGGAATCCTGTGTTGCAATGGAAATGTATAAACCCTAAACATAGGTTCTTCTAAAATCAGGTTTTTCCCTTCTGCTTTGGTTGCCACAAAACGTAAAGGAAAGCTTAATTTTGTATTGGTGTATTTGAGTTGGGTGGTAATGATTTCGTCCAGTCCACTTGGTCCAAAGATGGTCAATAACCTTTCCCTTTTGACCAAATGGAAACTTGAAATCAATCCCATCAGACCATAAAAGTGGTCACCATGAAGATGGGAGATAAAAATAAAGTCAATCCTTCCAAACTTGAGTTTGTATTTTCGAAGCTGGATTTGGGTTCCTTCCCCACAATCAATCAATAAAAATGAATTGCCCACGGATACCAGTTGGGATGTCTGATTTCTTCCGTGGGCAGGAATGGCGGAATTGGATCCGAGAATAGTGACTTCAAATTCCAAAATTAATCTTCCTCTTCTTCTTGTTCTTTACTTTCTATTTCATGGATAAAGATAGCTTCAGCAGCTTCTTCAATCGTATCTACAATGATGAAAACCTTATCCAGCATGGAAAGTTTAATCAATTTCATCACGTGGTCCTGAGGCGAAGCAATGATAAAGATTCCGCCATTTCTGCCAAACTCTCTATTTCCTACCAAAAGCGCACTCAATCCGCTAGAATCTGCGTATTTCACGTTGGCCATGTCAATGACCAAATTGTTATAACCTTCAGCCTGAACGGTCAGGAGCTCCGATTTTAGTTTTGGGGATAGTGCTGAATCCAGCTTTTCTTCCAATGGGGTGAAAATTACGTACTGTTCTTTTTTATCTACTGAATATTTCATATTAAATTTTTGAATTTTGTCCTTCAAAAGAGAACGGTTTTGTTAATTAAATATTTTCCAATATGGCTTTTTCTATACTTCCTTCCAAATCTGTGTAAGCAGATTTGACAAATGGCTCACCTACAATATTTTCATAGAGTTCGATGTACCTGTTAGAGATTTCACCTATAAATTCATCCTTCATATCAGGCACAGATTGGCCCTCTTTGCCTTGAAAACCGTTGGCGATCAACCATTGTCTCACAAATTCCTTTGACAATTGCTTTTGTGCCAATCCTGCATTTTGGTATTCTTCATACTTGTCGGCATAGAAATACCTTGAAGAATCCGGGGTATGGATTTCGTCAATAAGGAGAATTTGATCTCCGTATTTTCCAAATTCATATTTGGTGTCTACCAAAATCAAACCCATTTCTTTGGCCATTTCACTTCCTTTTGCAAAAAGTGCATGGGTGTATTTTTCCAATATTTCGTATTCCTCAGGACTGACGATTCCTTGCGCCAGGATTTCCTCTTTGGAAATATCCTCATCATGACCTTCTGATGCTTTGGTGGTCGGGGTGATGATGGGGTGGGGGAGTTTGTCGTTTTCTTTCAATCCTTCAGGAAGGGAAACACCGCAGACGCTTCTTTTCCCGGCTTTATATTCCCTAGCCGCATGACCTGCAAGGTATCCCCGGATGACCATTTCAACTTTAAATGGCTCGCATTTTTTTCCAATTGTCACATATGGATGTGGCGTTGCGGTCACCCAATTTGGGACCAAATCAGAAGTGGCTTTTAAAAAACGGGCTGCAATCTGATTCAAAACCTGCCCTTTAAAAGGGATGGGCTTGGGCAATACAACATCAAAAGCAGAAATCCTGTCGGTGGCCACGATGGCCAATTGGTCTTCAAAAATATAAACATCTCTAACTTTTCCCTTGTAGAATCCCACCTGATTGGGGAAAGTGAAATGGGTTTCCTTAATTCCTGTTTCCATTTTATTTGTCTATTCAGCAAAATTAGAAAAAGATGGGTTTATACGGGATTTGCACCTGATTAATTATTGGGTTTTTCATCTTTTTCTTTGTCAGTCTGTTCAACGGGCTTTCCTTCTTTAAAAATCCGTTCTGATATCAGGGTCCCATTTTCATCAAATATTTTTTGAATCCCGTGAGGTTTTCCTAGTCTGTAGAAAATGGATTCTTTCAATTGGCCATTTGAATGGTAAATCAGCACTTCTCCTTCCTCGAGTCCATTCCTGAAATTGATTGTCCTTTCTTTTTGGCCATTTTCATGGAAGCCTAAAAGTTGGACAATATCACCGTAAGAATTGAAAGTGGTTACTTCCGCAGTTTTTCCATTTTCAAAGTAACTGACTGCCTTGCCGGTAATATTTCCATTTTTGTAATTGACTTCTTTTTCGATTTTTCCGCTTTCATAAAAACTTTCAAACTTACCTGTCGGGATTCCTTTTTTGTAACTTCCCTTTTTGGCGATCTGACCGTTTTCAAAGTAAAAAATTGCTTCACCTTCCTGAATGCCGTCTTTGTAATTTATTTTGGAAGAGACGACTTCTTCTGGGTAATAAGTGAATTGGAGTCCGTTTAATTTTCCGTCTTTGTAAGATGACCTGTTGGTGATTTGGTCTTCATGAAAATTTTCACGGATTTCGATGACCCCTTCATTGAAAAAAATCTTTTCCGATATAGATCCGGGTAATTCTTCGACGAATACCAAAGTCCAACCATTTGGCTTGTCATTTTTGAAAGATGACTTCTGCTTGACAGTCCCTTCTTCAAAGTAGGAGATGATTTCCCCCTCGATTTTATTATCCACATAGTTCACTTCTTGGGAGATTTTTCCCGAAGGAAAATAGTTGATGGATTTGCCCTGCTTTTGGTTGTTGATATAATTTACTTTCCTAAGTGTGTCTCCTGTCTCCGGATACCAATCGATAAACAATCCCTCTTTCTTACCGTCTTTCAATTGTCCGGTTTGTGCCAATTCACCGGTGGAGAGGTAAAGTTTGAATTCGCCTTGAGGAACTCCACCTACCGTATAGTATTCTTCTTTCAATATTTTTTTATCCTCATCGTAATATACTTTTACCAATTCTTGGGAAAAAACCGGCGCAATAAAGCCAATCCCGAAAAATAGCATCAAGGAGATTTTTATTGATCTGATTGGTAATCGAAGATTATGAATGAAGGTAATGGGTGAAGACATTGTTGAATTTGTTGACTTTAAGGAAATGAAAAAATTAGGGGATAAAGGATTGAACCTTTATCCCCGATATGATTACAATTTTTCGATGACAATGGCAGAAGCACCGCCCCCACCGTTGCAGATTCCTGCCACACCGATTTTGCCTTTCTTTTGGTCCAAGACAGAATGGAGTGTGGTGATGATTCTGGCACCTGATGCACCGAGCGGATGTCCTAATGATACAGCCCCGCCAAACACGTTCAGTTTATCATTGTCTAGATGAAGTTCGCGTTGATTGGCAATAGCAACAGCAGCAAATGCTTCATTGATTTCATAGAAATCCACTTCTTCTGCTGTCAAGCCTGCATTTTTGATTGCTTTTGGAATGGCCAATGCCGGAGCAGTAGTAAACCAAAGTGGATCTTGGGCCGCATCTGCAAAGCCTCTGATTTTTGCTATTGGTGTCAATCCGAGTTCCTCGACTTTTTCTTTGCTAGCCAAAACCAATGCCGAAGCGCCATCATTCATAGTGGATGCATTGGCAGCGGTAACTGTTCCGTCTTTTTCAAAAACAGGCCTAAGTGATGGGATTTTCTCAAACATGACATTTTTAAATTCCTCATCCTCATCGATGGTGATCGTTTCGCCTTTTCTTCCTGCGATTTCTACCGGGATTACCTCGTCTTTGAAAGCTCCGGATTTCCAGGCTTCCGCAGAGCGGGTATAGGATTGGATGGCATAGTTGTCCTGCTCTTCACGGCTAATGTTCATTTCTTTGGCGGTATTGTCTGCGCAATTTCCCATTGGGAATTTATAATAAGCTTCAAACAAACCGTCTTTGACAAGGCCGTCCACGAGTTCTGCATTTCCATATTTGTAGCCAAATCTTCCTTTTGGGATGTAATAGGGAACATTGGACATGCTTTCCATTCCTCCTGCCACTACTAGGTCATTTTGCCCAGTCATGATGGACTGTGCTGCAAACATCACTGCTTTCATGCCGGAAGCGCAGACTTTATTGACTGTGGTGCAGGGGACATTGTATCCCAACCCTGCTCCAATAGCAGCCTGACGGGCAGGTGCCTGACCAAGATTGGCGGAAATTACATTGCCCATCATCACTTCCTGTACTTCACTCGGATCAACTCCTGCTTTTTTGAGTGCACCTTTGATGGCAATGCTACCTAGTTCGACAGCTGTCAGACTAGATAATTTGCCTCCAAAACTTCCCAAAGGGGTTCTTACTGCGGATACGATATAGACTTCTTTCATTGGGTTTATATTTTAAGACTTGAGATATGAGACTTGAGATATGAGACACAAAATGTGAGATTTGAGACAAAAGACTTCAGAGCAGAGAAACAAGAGCCGAGAAGCGAGAGACAAGAATCAAGATCCAAACCCTTCGACTTCGCTCATGGACCCAAATAGACAGGAGGTAAATGACACAAGATTCAAGACCTTTAACTTCGTTTAGAAAACCGAGGGTTACTATTCAGAATAGATAGGTAAAGGTTCTAGACTTAGATTCGCAATTTTCACCTTTTACTTTTTACCTCTTACTAGTTACTTCGAACTTCCCACTTCCTAATTTACCACTTCCAAACCACCAAACTTCCCTTACCATTCCGGCAATCCTCTCTGGGGTTTTTTAGTAGGTTTTTTCTTGTTTTGCTGTATGTAGCGCAATTCAGCGGCATTCATGGCTTCAAGGATTTGAGCGGCCTGCTCCGGTGATAGGTTCATTTCCTGA
Source organism: Aquiflexum sp. (assembly GCF_977115555.1). Classification (NCBI taxonomy): domain Bacteria; kingdom Pseudomonadati; phylum Bacteroidota; class Cytophagia; order Cytophagales; family Cyclobacteriaceae; genus Aquiflexum; species Aquiflexum sp. The sequence goes on along the minus strand of NZ_CDSBKL010000025.1, from coordinate 9,021 downwards.
AGCTTTTCTTTGACTTTTTCTAAAGCTTTTTCTCTATCACTGAGGTCGCTTTCTATGTCACTTGCTTCCTCACAATCTTTTTCTTCCTGAGATTTTTCACCTTGTTTGTCGTCTTTTTTCTGAGACTCTGTGGCTTCATCTTCTTCAGTTTGCTCTTCCCCTTCGCCGTCCTTTTTCTCTTCAGATTTTTTATCCTGTTCCTGTTTTTCCTGCTCTTCTTGTTTTTCCTGTTCTTCCTGATCTTGCTTTTGTTGTTCCTGCTGTTCTGGATTTTGTTGTAGCCACCTGCTCAGCAATTCATAATTGTACCTTGCTGATTCATTGAGAGGATTTTTGATCAATGCCATTTTGAAGCCTTCAAGCGCTTCATCGTATTTTTTTTGCTCTCCTAGGATGATTCCGTTTTGGTTGTAAGCAAAGGAAGCGATGTTTTTGTCAGGGGATTGGTAGAGACTCTGATAGGTTAGTCCGGCCTGTTCCAATTGTCCACCATAATGCTGACTGAGTGCAAGGTCATAAGTGACATTCGGTGTACTGAGATTATACTCACTGACTAGTCTAAGGTGATTGGTGATGGATGCTTCATAGTCGGTTTCTTCGTAGCTTTTCGTAGCGGCTTTGATGGCTGCATTTCTTTTGCTGACCTCATTCCAATTGGAGGTAATCATCAAAATCGATAAAAAGAAAACCCGTATTGATGTCATCATGTTTGTTACACGTTTTTACAATTTGATGGTTTTAAATGGCAGCATCAGATCTAAAAGCGCCAATCCCAATGCAATTAACAGAAAATAAAAATACTTATTGGCAGAAGCTTCCACCATTCTCGATCCTGTGACAGTGGCTTCTTGCCTTTCCAATGCCGCGATGAGGTTAGGTATTTCCTGTACATCATCACTGAGTTCAAAATAAGAACCATTTGTCTGAGAAGCGATCAATTTGAGATTCCCGGATTCAAGTCGGCTGATTGCCGGGAGGTTGGTATTTGGATCTATGATTTTTCCACTTCCCTTGGGAATATTGCTTCCCTGACTTGTTCCAACGCCCAAAGAGAAAACTTTGATGCCTTTGTCACTCAACTGTGCAGTAATGTCTTGGAAATCATCGCCAAAATCTTCTCCGTCAGAAATCAGAACTATCGATTTGGAATTGGCTTCGGCAGATTCTTCAAGGTCAAATTTATTCAGTGCCATATTCAAAGGCGCACTGATATCCGTTCCCTGATTGGGAACCAAGCCTGTATTCAAACCGTCAAGGTGAAGTTGAAGTACGTTTTGGTCAAATGTCAGAGGACATTGGATAAAAGCTTCTGAACTGAAAATAATCAATCCTATCCGATCTCCGATAAAGTTTTTAACAAGATTTTTTAGTTCAAATTTTATCCTTTGGATTCTGCTGGGTCCTATATCGGTAGCATTCATGGATTGGGAAAGATCGATGGCTATAAAAATATCTTTGCCCTCTTCTTTAATTTCTTTCATTGAAGTGCCTATAGATGGTCCTGCCATTGCAATCAAAAAGAGAATAAAATAGGAAAGCCTCAACAAAAGTTTCAAAAACAACCTATGTTTTTGAACCATAAGTTTTTTGTTGATCAAATAGAAACGGTATAAATATACCAAATACAAAAAGCCAAAAATGATGGCCAATATATAAATCAATCTTTCGTCAGGGTATGCCCAAATCATGCCCTGAAATTATAAAATATTGATGAAAAGAAAAGGAAAAGAAATTATTGACCTAAATTTCAACACCTGAAGGCCAAAATACGTTATCCTTTCAAACCAAATTTTCTCCATGAAGTTTTTGCCTCTTACGCTTATCCTTTTTTTATTTCTAGGATCTACCTTTCTTTATTCTCAGGAACAGAATTTTATCAATGGAACGGTATATGAAATTGAAGGAAATACACCATTGCCCGGAGCTAATATTTATTGGGAATCAGCACCTCAGAAAGGTGTCGTTTCTGATATCAATGGGGAATTCACCTTGGCTGTAGTACCATTACCTGCAAAACTTGTCATCTCATTTATAGGCTATTCCGAATCAATCAGGATTCTCACTGTCAAAGACATAGAAAAGCCGGTGAAGTTTTACCTTAAGCCGGAAGAGCTTTCACTGGAAGAAATCATTATCAGGGATGTCAATCCAGAACAAAATGTGAAAGGAATTGAAATGGGCAAATCGGTTGTTCCCATCGAAACAATAAAAAACATCCCTGCTCTGTTTGGGGAGGTGGATATCCTGAGGAGTTTACAGCTTTTGCCTGGAGTACAGACTGCCGGTGAAGGAACAACGGGTTTGTTTGTACGGGGTGGCTCTGCTGACCAAAACCTCATCAATCTTGACGGAGCTCCTGTTTATAATCCATCACATTTTTTTGGGTTTTTCTCTGTATTCAATCCGGATGCCTTGTCAGACATTGAGTTTTACAAAGGGAATATCCCTGCTGAATTGGGAGGAAGGGTATCTTCTGTGATTGATGTGTCGATGAGAGAAGGAAATTTTCAGAAGATCAGGGGAGAAGGCGGTATTGGTACCATCAGTTCAAGGTTGACTCTTGATGGTCCACTTTTTTCTGACAAATCATCTTTTGTAGTTTCGGGAAGAAGGACATATGCTGATTTTTTTTTAAAACTTTCAAACAACGAAGATATCCAAAACAATCAGCTTTATTTTTATGACCTCAGTGGAAAGTTCACTTTCAAACTTGGCGAAAAAGACAAAATTTCATTTTCCTCATACTTTGGATCAGACTTTTTGGGGCTTTCAGGACAGTTTGGCTTGGGTTGGAACAACTTCATCTCCTCATTCAATTGGAACAGAAATATCAGTTCTACCAAGTTCTTTGACCTGAGTGCTTACCATAGCAAGTATCGATATCAGGTGCTTTTTGACGACCCTCAGGATGGCTTTAATTGGACAAATTCCCTTTCTGAAAGCGGGGTAAACCTGGGTTGGACTTGGCTTTTTGGTAACAGCTCCATGGTCAAAGCCGGTTACCATGGACAATTGTATCATTTTGCCCCTATCAACCTAGAATTGGCTCCTGAGTCCAATCTTACTGATATCAATACCAACCAAAAAAATGGGCTGCTCAATAACCTTTATATTTCAGGAACGACAGAATTTGGAAGTAAACTACTTGTAGAGGCTGGGCTTAGATTGAGTCATTATCAGGAAATAGGAAAAGGAGTCCTTTATCAATATGAAGGAGGAGTCCCGGGCCCTGATGCAGATGTGACCGATACCCTTACTTTTGGTAGGTTGGAAAGGATGAAAGCTTTTCAAAGGTTGGAGCCGCGGATTTCTTTCAGGTACCTGATTACAGAAGATCTTTCTCTGAAAGCAGCCTTTAACCGCAACCATCAATTTGTGCAGGTAGCTTCTAACAGTTCAGCAGGTCTGCCTATTGATCGGTGGATTCTATCAGGAACATACATTGAGCCTTTGAGAGGAGATCAAGTTTCTATTGGATTGTTTAAGAATCTGGGAAAAGGAACTTGGGAGGTTTCGGTAGAGACTTATTACAAAGACTTTCAAAATGTCATCGACCTGAGGCAGGGTGCCAGCGTGCTATTTACCGATAATGTCGAAACTGAATTGCTGTCGGGAGTGGGATATGCTTACGGAACAGAGTTTTTGATCAGAAAAAATGTTGGGAAAACAACCGGTTGGCTTGGATACACCTATTCGAGAACATGGAGGAAAATTGAAGGTATCAGCAGTGACAATTGGTACAACCCAAGATTTGACAGACCGCATGACATCAATTTGGTGGTGAATCATGAATTTTCCGACAGGTGGAGTGCAGGATTGACATTTGTGTATACCACTGGACAAGCTGTGACATTCCCCAAAGGGACGTATGTAGTCGATTCACAGAGAGTACCTGTCTATGGTGATCAACGAAATGCAGACAGGTTTCCAGATTACCATAGAGTAGATGCTTCAATTACTTGGAAAAACCAAGACAAGGGAAGGAAGTGGAGAGGAAGCTGGAATTTCAGTGTCTATAACCTTTATGGAAGAAAGAATCCGTTTACTTTCGAGTTTACGGACATATATAATGATGACATTACCTTTGATCCAAACGATGGGGGGGAAGTCGTTTCCCAAAGACCGGGGGTAATTATGACTTACCTGTTTACTTTTTTACCTGCACTGACCTATAATTTCAAATTCTGATGAAAAGCCGAATCCTAATTTCTGTCCTGATTTTGTTTGCATCCTGTCAAGAGGAGGTTGTTTTAGATTTAGGAACCCTTGAACCTACCCCTGTCATTGAAGCTATCTGGACTGATAACAGCACCATCAATCAAGTGAAAATCACAAAATCGAAGGATTATTATCAGGAAGGGGAAAATGAAGTCATAGAAAATGCTGATGTAATTATCAAAAACTTAGACTCAGGTGAAGCTGTCATTTTCTTTTATTCTCCATCAAATAAAAGGTACTTGCCTCAAAACGGAATAAAGGGAATTATAGGTCAGAAATATGAGTTGAGCGTTTTTATTGGTGACAAAGAATATTTCTCTCAAGGAACCATATTGGAACCCCCAATCTTGGATAGTTTGGTGGTCGAATTCAAAGAAGAAAGGCTTTTTCGGGAAGAGGGATATTACCTGACGGTTTATGGGAAAATCCCATTTACTCAAGATAATAATTATAGAATCAGAATTTTTGAAAATGATACTTTAAGAAACAGCAGGTTTGACTACCTTTTGTTTGACGATTCATTTGGAACCTCCATTTTAGATGACGGATTTGAACTTTCAGGATTTCCATTCAAAGCAAATGATAAAATCCGTTTGGAACTTTTCCGTCTGAACAAAAGTGCTTTTGATTATTTGAACCAATTGGTCAGTCTGTTATTTAACGATGGTGGTCTTTTTTCACCTCCTCCTCAAAACCCTAAATCCAATATTAAGTTGAGAAGTGGTGAGGGAAGTGTTTTGGGCTATTTCATGACGAGTCCAATACTAAGCGAAACTGTACAGATACCCGAGGAACAACCTTGATTTTCTCCTTTTGGATTCAGTAAGGATAATATTTTTACCTTTGTGGCTATGGTAGATTTTGGATTGAAAGGAAAGGTAGTAGTCACATGCAAGGACAGGTTTTCACCTTATCTTGAAAAAGAGCTTATTGATTTGGGATTCAGTCCGATAAAGACCGAACGTACTTCTATTGAATTGGAAGCTTCTCTGTCGGATTGTATTTTTTTAAACCTCCATCTGCGGACTGCGAGTCATGTACTTTATGAAATCAGGTCGTTTTATCTTCATCATGCTGACGATATTTACAGGAGGATTAAGGCACTTCCCTGGGAAGATTACATTTCTGAATCCTCTTATTTTTCAGTGATTTCTCATGTGGACAATCAGAGTGTCGATAATCCACTTTTTGTGAATGTACGGATCAAAGATGCTATCGTAGATAGATTCAGAGAAAAGTCAGGAATCAGACCTGATTCAGGATCGGCTTTGGAAGGAGCTGTATTTCAGCTTTTTTGGAAAGAAACACAAGCCAATCTCTATATCAATACAAGCGGCGAAACATTGGCAAAACATGGGTATAGAAAGATTCCCGGCAAAGCGCCTATGTTGGAAGCTTTGGCTTCGGCGACGATTATTGCGACAGACTGGGACATGCAAAGTCCCTTTGTAAATCCTATGTGCGGTTCGGGAACTTTGGCAATTGAAGCGGCGATGATGGCTACCAACCGGTATCCTGGCTTACTGAGAGACCACTATGCTTTCATGCACATCAAAGGCTATGAAGAGGATTTTTATTTGGCACAAAAAGAAAAACTACGGTGCGAAATAAAGGAAAGACCGGACCTAAAGATCATTGCAAGTGACCTCAGCGAGCAGGCAATTCTTTTTAGCCGTGAAAATGCAAGCATGGCAGGAGTGGAGGATTTGATAGATTTTGAGGTAGGTGATTTTGAAGAGACTACAGTTCCTGAATCTGATTCAGGAGTGGTGTTTTTCAATCCTGAATATGGAGAAAGGTTGGGTGAAGAAGAGGATTTGGCCATCACTTACAAAAGGATGGGTGATTTTATGAAGCAAGAATGTCCGGGTTATATGGGTTATATTTTTACCGGTAATGTTTCACTCGGCAAAAAAGTGGGCCTTCGAGCAGCCAGAAAAATTGAATTCTATAACGGAACAATAGATTGCCGATTATTGAAATTCGAATTGTATAAAGGGACTAGGGAAAAAGTTGGGTAACATCTGCTTAGCACCTACAAATCAAGAAAAAACCGGCTTAGGCCGGTTTTTTCTGTTTGTGTATCAGAGACTTTTTAGTAGTGCGTCCATTTTTGATTTAAGGTCTAAAATGGCTTTGCTGTATCGCTCATCCCATTCTGTCAATCTTTCAGAGGATTTTATCTCAGCTTCATACTGTATGCCCGGAAGCATCCAAGAAGCATATCCGCTGAAAGGATCATTAGAAGCATAAAGTGACCTGTACCAATTTCCATAATACATTCCTTTTGGATCAATGAAGCTTTTTTCCAAAGCGATGAGGTCTTTGTTGATGCTTTGTAACTTTTTTGAATCAAACTGCTTTGTATCCAAAGCCGCAGCAATCTGACTGTCCAATGCTTCAGCACTTGTCTTTAATGCCGCTACGGCTGCTTTCGATTTTTCAAACCCTGTAAAATCTTTGTTGTAGGCTTTGACGCTTTTTTCTGCATTTTCAAAATGGGTCGCCAAGTCGGTGGAATACCTCGATGCCTCATAAGGAATGATCTCGGCATTTGCCAATCTTAGCGCCATGATTCCAATCACCTGCTCTACAGTTCCGCCCATTTTGAAAGTGGGATCAGCAAATTTCTTGTAGAAATGGAGGTCATCGTAATTGGTGTGGTACAGAGAAGGTCCACTGGAACCGCCACTGATGGAAGGAATGCCCACATGCATGTAAAATGCGATGTGGTCGGAGCCACCACCCAAATTCCCGATGTTTGGTTCGGCTTTGCCGGCTGCCCAAACCTCATAGACAGTCTTTGCTGAGTCTGGATAAGCCACTTGCTTTGCTGACTCCATGATCACTTTCTTCAAAGTAGGAGAAGATGCTGTTCCAAAATACTTTCCTGATACTGCTGCATCCAAATTAATGTAAGCAACAGCCTTTGCGCCCAATTCATCTCGGAATTGTTCTACCCATTCGGTGGAACCAATTACGCCGTGTTCTTCGGCATCCCAATGTGCTATCAAAATGGACCGGGCAGGTCTTTTGCCATCCTCAGCCATTTTTCCTAAGGTTTCCGCCATGCTCAGCAACATCGAAGTGCCTGAGTTAGGATCTGTGGAACCAAATGCCCATGCATCATAATGGCATCCTAAGATGATCCATTCATCAGGATACAATTCACCTTTAAGTGTACCCACGACATTGTTTGCCCGCGTCATTCCTTTTTCCTGCTGAACTTTGAGCCTGACGGTCAGTTCTTTACCGCCTTCAAGTCTGTAGGTAAAAGGCAAACCTCCTTGCCAACCGGCTGGGACAGGTTTGCCTGTCATCTTTCCGATGATTTCTTTTGCTGAACCATAGGAAATGGGAGTTACAGGAATGGTGTGTAATCCTTTTACCTCTTCAGGTTTCAGCCTTTTGATTTTTGTTTTGCCATCCAGAGGAAGAGCTGGTTCAAAGGGAGTCAGCGCATCACCTGTCCAATCCACTGTAAGCAAAGAACCTCTTTGGATTGAGCTTTCATCATAGAAAGTACCTTCAGGATAAACCGGACCTCTCATATACCCCGCATCTGCCGGATCAGTAAAAATGATCAATCCCGCAGCACCGTCTTGTTCAGCAAACTTGGCTTTGTAACCTCGGAAGTTTCCTCCATAGCGTGCTAGGACTATTTTACCTTTGATATCAATGCCAAGTTCTTTTAATTTTTCAAAGTCTGCTTTAGTACCATAGTTGGCATATACGACTTCAGCTGTAACGTCTCCACTTCCTGAAAAAGCATTCCAACCTTTCCAAAGGTTTGGATTGGAAGAATATGGATCTTCGCCTAGGATGTTTTCCTGTTGGTTGAGGGGTTGTCTTATGGGAGTTACCAATTCTACGAGAGATTCTCCCGGACCTTTTGATAAATAAAGATCGTAAGGATAAACGGTGACATCCCAACCTGATTTTTTCATGGATTCGACCATGTAATCTTTTACTTTCTCATTGGCTGCGGTACCTGCCACATGAGGTTCGGAAGTGATGGCTTCCAAATGGACCCTAAACCTGCTGAAGTCGACTGTTTCTTTGAATTGCTTTTCAAAGTCGAGTTGTTTGGTTGAGGAATTTTTGGAAAAACCATCCAAGGTTTGAGACTGAAGCTGAAAAGCCGTCAATCCCACGAAAATAAATGTCAGTAGATAATGCTTCTTCATAGAGTTTGTTTTAGGAAAACACCTAATCGCAAATATATCCAAACCTCAAAATGAAATCAGTGTTAAATGTTGAAAGGTTGAAATTTGGTTTTATCGAGTACCCGAGGGAAAACAAAAATCCCCCTAACGAAACATCAGGGGGATTTTACTTGGTTTAAGTTCAATTTGGCTTATTTTATCTTAAAATTTATAGTTTGATTGCTATAAGTTGTTTGTTGTTTTTATAAGGGACAAAGAATTTTCTCTGGATTTATAGATGATTTCCTTTGCTGGAATTACGGTTTTGAAAATGAATATAATCGTTTTCAAATATAAAAAAAATTAATTCAAATCATTGTGTAAATTGTACATGATGGAACAAAATAAGTAATATGCCAAAAAAGAGACCTATCGATATGGACTTTGATAATATGTAGGTATTCCCCCAATTGTCTTTGGACTGTATCATTTTCGGATTTAATGATGTGGCATTAAAAGTTTTATTACTAAAATGGAAAGAAACTGAATATTGGAGTTTACCAGGAGGATTACTTAGGAAAAGAGAGTCTGTAGATGATGGGGCAGGCCGAATTTTACAAGAAAGGACAGGTTTGGAAAAGATTTTTTTGAGGCAGTT
>NZ_CDSBKL010000024.1:0-21448 GCF_977115555.1 Aquiflexum sp. | reverse complement strand
GTCCGTTGCGGTAAATAGTATTTTATTGGTTAACTTTTCATGTAACTCAACCCGCTAGACTATGGACAATGAAAAAGTTATCCACAATTTTTATAAAGCATTTGCCAAAGGAAAAGCAGATGAAATGGTTTCCTACTACCATCAGGATATTGTCTTTGAGGACCCGGTATTTGGGGTACTTAAGGGCGAGGAAGCCAAAAGCATGTGGAAAATGCTCTTAGAAAGAAGCGAAGGAAACCTCAAAGTCACCTTTTCTGAGGTGAATGTGGTACGCAATTCCGGGGAAGCAAAATGGGAGGCAGTCTATCCTTTCGGTCCTGAAAAAAGGTTGGTACACAATAAGATCAATGCTGAGTTCGAATTCAAGGACGGAAAAATCATCAAACATACCGACAGGTTTGATTTGTGGAAATGGTCAAGGATGGCTTTGGGTTGGAAGGGGATATTATTGGGTTGGTCGCCAATGGTGCAAAACAAAATCAAAAGCCAATCCAAAGCATTGCTCAAAAAATTCATGGAAAATTAGGCATATATCGTTGTTTTGTTATTGCCAAATTTAAATGAGCAATTAATAATTAAAAAAAGGCACTTTATTTTTGAACTTATCAATTCATTGTTCTATTTTCATGCGTCTTGCCGGCCACAACTGCAATACTGGTGAAAAATCTCATCTCGACCAAGTAAAAATACGGAACCGTATTTTTATGGGAATTTTTTGGGATTTTTCACCTTATTTTTTTGATAGAGAAAAAGCGGGTTTAAACTGCCTTCACCCTCACTTCAATATTCCCTTTTACGGCCTTCGAATACATACATTCAGAGTGGGCTGCTTCTACCAATTCCTGCGCTTCTTTGAGAGATGGTGCTTTTGGTATGCTGACTGTTATATCCACAGCCAAGGCATAACCTCCTTTATCAGATACCCCTGTATGTACTTGTACTGTGATTTCTGAGTCTTTAAGGCTAATACCTTTTGCAACTGCACCCAAAGTTCCCCCAAAACAGGTAGCATAACCTGCCGCAAAAAGCTGTTCGGGATTTGTTTTGCCTCCTGGACCTCCGATTTCCTTTGGCATGGCCACATCAAAGTCCAACATGCCGTCATCAGTCCTGACATGTCCCATCCTTCCCCCTGTATTGATGGCTGTGGCAGTATAGCTTATTTTAATTTTTTCCATTAGTGGAGTTGATTGAAGTCTTTGATTAGTTTTTTGATGAGTATCGATAATTCAGATAACTCATTTTCCTCCCAACTGTTGAGGAATGCGCTTACTTTTTCGGGGATTTCTTTTGCTTTGGCTTGAAGGGCTTTTCCGGGGTAGGTAAGTTCCACCACTACTTTTCGTTCATCATTTTCGCTTCTGTTGCGGTGGATAAGGTTAGCTGACTCCAACCTTTTGAGCAAAGGCGTCAGCGTCCCTGAATCCAATTGAAGTTTGTCCCCGATTTGTGAAACCATCCGTGCATCTTCCTCCCAAAGCACCAGCATCACCAAATACTGTGGATAAGTCAATCCCAACTCCTGAAGGGGTTCTCTGTATGCTTGGGAAATGAGCCTTGAAGCTACATAAAAGTCAAATCCTAAGTCATTTTCTAATTTTGGGGATGTGGGCATAGTCTTATTTATATTGTTCACAATTCAATTTATGGAAACATTATTAATAAAAAAAATTTATCCCCCAAAGCCTCAAAGTCATTAAGAAAAAACTTTCACTTTGAGGTAATAATGAACCAAGTCGGATGGCTTCAAGCCGTCATACTTTTTAGCTATTATTTTTTTGCTCTCCTCTTTTTCAAAAAAAGCCCCTCTGAATTCAGAAGGGCTTATGATACCAATAACCAAATAACCATTTACCATTAACCAAATAATCAACCTCAATAATACCTCCCAATCATCGGATGGTCGACAATCGCTCTTTTCAATTCCAAAGCATTGATTTCCCCCATTCTGCTGTAAGCCAATTTTCCTCCCGGTTCGATCAACAGGGTAATGGGAAGACTTCCGTCCCATTCATTTTTGACCACATCGATGACAGCATATTTGTCCTCTGTGTCAATCAGGTAATTGGGGACAGCAGAATATTTACTTTGGAGGAACTTCAAGACTTTTTCCTCCTGATTGGGGTTGTCCATGCTGAGGGAGACAAACTGAAAATCCCTGCCCATATACATCCTTTGGATTTCGATAAATTCCGGATACTCGATCACACAAGGTCCACACCAAGTTGCCCAAAAATTGATCAACAGTAATTTGTCCGTGTCATTCTTCAATAGATCAGCCAATTGGATTGTGGATATCTTTTGAACCTCCACCGGTTTTTTCTTCCATTCCTCATTGGTCTTGATGGTATACTCATTTTTCCATGCCCATTTGGTAGAGCATCCAAATGCCGGGGTAATTGACTTATCCACAGGCAAAGCTTCTCCTGCCAGGGTTTTTTCTATGGCATTTCTCAGGTCTTCTGCATTGGCAGTTCCTGGTTTTTCGGAAGCATCTATCCTGCCCGAGTAACTGAGTTTTCTGTCTTTGTCAAAAACAAAAACCTGAGGAGTGGCGGTAGGGCCATAGGCTAAAGAATACTGATGGGTATCTCCATCATAGAGATAAGGAAAATTGTATTTTTTATCCACATACCGTACCTGCATGCTTTTGTAATCATCGCTAAGGTCTGTGTAGCCAAGTTCCTCTGGCAAAATTCCGATCGGACTGTTGGGTGAAATCGCCACAAAGGCAACGCTTTTTCCCTTGTACTCATTGACCATGTTGATAAACCTGTCCTCATAGGCCTGTGCCGTTGGACAGTGGTTGCAGGTAAAGTTGATGACCAATACCTCTGCATCTTTGAAGTCATCGATAGAAACCATTTTTCCATCGGTATCAGGCAAATTGAAGTAAGGTGCTTGGTCTCCGACCGCCAATTTGCCTACAGGCTGTTCGTTCATTTCCTGGGGATTGGCCACAAATCCCGATTCGGGCTGTATAGCTGTTTCCTGCATGTCGTTGCTTTCCTGCTTTCCGCATGACCAAATAAAAGTCAGGCTCAGAATAATCAGGAATGTGGATAAGTGTTGTTTTTTCATAGGTTTGTGATTTTAAATAAACTTCCCTCTAATACTTGTGGAAAAACCTAAAATCTATTTGACATAGGTTGCTTGATTGAGGTATTCAAAGCTTTTCTTAACACTCTCGATAGGTTCAAAATTGTACCTTTCGACCTCCACATAAAAATCCTTCATGCCTTGTGCATAGGCTGCTTCAAAGATCGGTTTGAAATCCATTGTTCCGCTTGCCCCGATTTCTTCTTCATCTTTGATATGGAGAAGAGGAAACCTTCCCGCATATTTATTGAGGTAATCCACAGCTGGATAACCCCCCTTTTGTGACCAATATACATCGAGTTCAAAACAGACTAGTTTTGGATCAGTATTTTTGATCATATGATCCATCATGATGGTTCCTTCTATTTTTTCAAACTCTCTTGAGTGATTGTGAAAACCGAACATCAAGCCTGATTTTTTGGTCACTTCACCCACAGCATTGTAATAATCGCACCATACATCCAATTCTCCCAAGGTTTTTGGGATCGGCATGGAGGGCTTGATGAGGTATTTGGCGCCCATTTTTTTGTGGTCGTCTGCAGCCTTTTTCCACCAATCCAAAGCCTCTTGCTTTTTGGCAGGATCATACTGCGGTCCGCCGACATGGGCACTTTGAAGCTTCAATCCCAAGTCCTCAATGTATTTCCTGAAAAATGCAGGCTCCATTCCGTAGACCAATCCATCCTTATAGCTCGCATTTTCAAGGTTTTTGTATCCTATAGCGGAAACAAGGTTTAGGGTTCCCTGAGGATCTTCATCCATAGCTTTCCTTAGTGAATACAATTGCAGCCCAATGGGTTTTTTGGCAAAGGGCTTGGCCAATAAACCGGTAGGGTTGAGGATTGTTCCTAATGCAAGTGCACCGGACATTTTTAAGAAATCTCTTCTTTTGTTCATGGAATAAAAGGTTTAAAGTTTGTAGCCGTTTTCGTAATTGTAATGCATTTTTGAGCTTGCTTCCCAATCATTGGGGAAAGTTTGGGTAACAGGATCCCAATCCAATGGACGGCCAAGCTCTGCAGCAATGTTTCCAATTGTACACACTACGCAGGTGCTGTGCCCTACTTCCACCGGCACGATAGGATCCTTTCTTTTGATCACTGAATCAATAAAATCCCAATAATGCGGTGGATAACCTAAATTGGGTCTTTGCAAAGTGGGCTTCAGACTTTCATCAGAGGAATCAAACTGACCACGGGAAACTTTTATCCAGCCATTGTCCCCAATGAATTTGACACCTTGTCTTGCTTCATCAAATGGACCGACCACCATTTCCACCCCATTGGCATAGTGGTAAGTCAAAGGTTTTCCGTCTTTGGCCGGAATGACTTTGACAGGACCGCTCCTATCCATGCCCAGGCCCCATTGGGCAATGTCAAACATATGCGCACCCCAATCGGTCATAAAGCCACCACCTGTTTCTTTGTAAGACCTCCAAGCTCCCCAGAGTTTTTCATTCTGTTCAGGTTGTAGAGAAATGGGAGGATTGAGTTTTTCATTATAATGCAATTCCGGTAAAGGGCCAAGCCATGTTTTCCAGTCCAATCCTGTGGGGATTTCCTGCTTTTCAAGATTATAGGATACAGGATGTTCCGGTTGACCGACATGGACGAGCACCTGTTTTACTTTTCCGATTCTGCCCTTTAGTACCATCCTGGCGGCATGCTGGAAATTTACATCTGAGCGCTGCTGACTGCCTACGGCAAGGACTGCGCCATTTGACCTAACGGCTTTGACAAGTTCCTGTCCTTCTTTGATGGTGAAAGTAAGCGGTTTTTCAAGGTACACGTCTTTTCCAGATTTGCATGCAGCTATCGCCATCAAAGCATGCCAATGATCTGGCGTCGCAATTACCACGGCATCAATGTCCTGTCTGGAAAGTAGTTCCCGGTAATCCGAATAAACATCAATTGAGGGGGCAGCTTTTCCCAACTCGGCACTGATTTTGTTCACCCTGATTTTGAATCGTTCTCTTTTGATTTCATAAACATCTGCACAAGCCATGATTTCGACACCCGGAATCCGCATCATACCATTGAGAATTCCCATGGCCTGTCTACCGACACCTATAAATCCCAACCTGACTTGATGGATGTCAGCTGACTCTATTGGTTCGGAAGCGATACTTATTCCGGGCAAAAAAGAAAGGCCGGCAGCACTAAGGAGTGAGGTTCCCAAGAATTTTCTCCTTGAAACCGGTGAAAGGTCTTTTTTCATTATCAATTGGGTTTGTTGTTAATTTACTATTATATCCCCTTGTCAGTTAAATTTGGTTTATCTAAAGGTAATTTGCTATTTTTAGATAAAGACCATATAATATTACTTTAAATCGGTCTTTGATAAAAATTTAAGCTTCTTAAAATCAAGGCCGTAATGGGTTAGTTTGATGAAGCCCGTTATTTGTTATTTGTAAGGTGATGTTGAAAAAGCCTAAAATACTTGTCGTAGGATCCGCAAATACGGATATGGTGATCCGTACAGATCATTTTCCTGTTCCGGGGGAAACCATAATTGGGGGTGCTTTTTCTTTGGTTCCTGGAGGAAAGGGTGCCAATCAGGCTGTGGCGGCTGCAAGACTAGGTGGAGATGTCTGTTTTATTACCCAATTGGGAACTGATGTTTTTGGAAATCAAAATCTGGAGAACTTTAAAAAAGAAGGAATTGATACCTCTTTGATCAGACAAAATCCAGAGCAGCCTTCCGGTGTGGCGCTGATAACTGTGGATAAGTCTGGAGAAAACACCATCATCGTGGCCCCGGGAGCAAATCACGCCCTTACTGTAGAGGAAATTTCTGCTGCCTCCAATGCTTTTCAACAAGCAGACATTGTACTAGTCCAACTTGAAGTACCATTACCGGTGGTATTAGATGTATGCCAAAAAGCATATGGGCTTGGAAAAAGAGTCATACTCAATCCAGCCCCTGCCATGGATTTGCCGGATAATATTTTTCAATTTTTGTATTTGATTACTCCAAATGAAACAGAAGCGGAATTTTTGACGGGAGTCAAGGTCCATGGAGAAGCTTCTGCTTATCAGGCTGCTTCCAGGTTGAGGAACAAAGGAGTAAAAAGAATCATTATCACATTGGGTGAGGGTGGTGCTTTTTTGTTTACAGACTCTTTTCAGGGAATTATCCCTACTTCTAAAGTGAAAGTAAAAGATACTACGGCTGCCGGTGATACCTTCAGCGGAGCCTTGGCAGTTGCCTTGGGAAATGGAAAAAGCCTGGAAAAAGCCATTGCTTTTGCGCTGAAGGCAGCGACGCTTTCTGTACAGAGATTTGGCGCGCAGACTTCGATTCCCTATTTAGAAGAAATGTGACAGAAGAGAAACGAGTGACGAGAAGCAAGAAACGAGATAATGTATGTGGTCTCAGTTTGCAGTTTTATCAGACTCACCATCTTTATCGATGTCGACAACTTGATAACCTGACAACGCGAAGCTGACAACCACTATAACCAATATAACAATTATAACCCTCAAATAACCCTATCATATGAAAACCAAATTGTGGATAACTTTTGTTTTTGTCTTAAATGGAATTCTCCTGTTTTCCTGTCAAAATGAACCCGGAACGGATAAAATTATTGCTGATTCTTTTGAAGAAGGAGAAAGTATTACGATCAGCAAAGAAAAACTCCAAGATAAAATCAAAGGTGGCTGGGCAGGTCAGGTGATTGGCTGTACCTATGGAGGACCGACAGAATTCCGGTTCAACGGTACCATGATAGGCGACCATGTTCCTATTCCTTGGGACGAAAACCAAATGCTTTGGTGGTATGAAAATTCTCCCGGTCTCTATGACGACGTTTACATGGACCTGACTTTTGTGGATATCTTTGAAAAACACGGCTTGGATGCTGCAGATTCTCTGCACGCCTTTGCCTTTGCCAATGCGGAATACCAGCTTTGGCATGCCAATCAGGCTGCTAGATATAATATCCTCAACGGGATGATGCCTCCCGCCTCAGGATTTTGGAAAAACAATCCCCATTCCGATGATATCGATTTTCAGATCGAGGCGGATTTTGCGGGATTGATGTCCCCGGGAATGGTCAATGTCGCTGCAAATGTCGGAGACCGTATCGGTCATATCATGAATTATGGTGATGGAGTCTATGGGGGGATTTATGTGGCTTCTATGTATGCACTTGCTTTTGTCCATGATGACATGGAGTTTGTGGTGGAGGAAGCTTTGAAGACAGTACCTGCCGAAAGTGAATTTCACCAATGTATTTCAGATATCATCAATTGGCACAAGCAATATCCGGATGATTGGAAGCAGACTTGGTTTGAAGCACAAAAGAAATGGACCAAAGAAAAAGGCTGTCCTGACGGGGTCTTCAAGGCATTTAACATAGACGCCAAAATCAATGCCGCCTACATTGTCATAGGCCTTTTATATGGAGAAGGTGATTATGGCAAAACGATTGACATCAGCACCCGCTGTGGTTATGATTCGGATTGTAATCCCGCCAATGCCGGAGGGATTTTGGGAACGATGATCGGCTACAGTAATATCCCCGACTATTGGAAGCAGGGAATCGACAAAGTAGAAGACATGAATTTCAAATACACCACCATGTCTCTTAATAAGGTATATGAAGTCGGAATGGACCATGCAGTCCAAATGGTCAAAAGAAACGGAGGCGAAGAAACCGCCGACGGCATTACCATCAAATACCAAAAACCCATTACCAAGCCATTGGAAATTGGGTTTGAGGGAATTTATCCAACCAAAAGGGCGTCTATTTTCAAACCCCTGAACCAACAAAATACAAGTGTCGAATTTACAACTGCAGGAAATGGATTTGTCCTGACAGGAGAGGCGGTCAAAGAAGCTTCTCTTCCTGATGCCGTCCTGGAGTTGGAAGTATATGTGGATAACTTGCTTTTGGAAAAAGTCAAAATGCCAACCAGCTTCCAAAGCAGAAAGCATGAGATTTTTTGGAATTATGACCTCAGCGAAGGAGAGCATACAGTCAGGCTGATTGCCGTCAATATCCCAAAAGGATACCGAGTCAATGTCAACGAGGCAATCTATTACTCCTCTGCTGATCCGGGGAATAAGAACTATTGAACCCCAAAACCCTTTCTTATGAAAAATTCATTTCCTGTTATCATTTCTATTTTGGCTTTTCTCTTTTCCTGTTCCGGAAAAGTTGAAAAAACCACCGAAGACGATGTTATTCCAAATGAAAATAAAGTGCGGCTCATTTATGACACCGATGCAAACAATGAGTTGGATGATCAATTTGCCTTGATTTACCTGTTACTCAACGGGGAGACTTTTGACCTAGAAGGGGTGACAGTCAATGCCACCAAAAGCGGCGGAGACATCCAAGGGCATTATGATGAGGCAAAGAGAATTATGCAATTGGGCCTCAGTTATGAAAAACTCCCTCTGCTCAAAGGGGCAAACGGTTCTTTTGCCGACATCCAAGCTACTGTCGCAAATGGGAATTTTGATGGTCAGGAGGCGGTGGATTTCATCATCGAACAGGCAAATGCCGACAATCCAGAAGAGCTTATCCTGCTTGCAGTAGGGAAATTGACCAATGTCGCTTTGGCTTTGGAAAAAGATCCCTCCATCGCTACTAAAATGAGAGTGGTATGGTTGGGATCTAATTATCCACAGCCGGGAGAATACAACCAGGACAACGATACGGTTTCGATGAATTATGTGCTGAATACGCAGGTTCCCTTTGAAATGGTTACAGTAAGGTATGGCGAACCCACCGGAACTGATGCCGTCAAAGTCACCCAAGCTGAAATCAATAGCCGGATGCCGGGCCTTGGTCCGCAGATTGAAACCCCGATCATTGGAAGACATGGAGGGGAATTTTCCAATTTTGGAGATTATGCAGTCAACTTATTTGAGCACATCGAATATCACGGTGATCCTCCTTCGCGTGCATTGTTTGACATGGTCGCAGCTGCAATTTTGAAAAATCCTGTTTGGGGAGAAAAAAGAGAGATTTCATGCCCGATTCTGATTGATAACCAATGGGTTGAGAGACCCGAAAATCCTCGGAAAATATCCCTTTGGGAGAACTTTGACCGGGATGCTGTCATGGATGATTTTTATCAATCTTTTATCGATTACCAAATAGTCAATCCCAAATAAACCCTGCATATGTATATCATTGAATCATATTCTCTGGCGGTCGTTTTTTGCATCATCACCATGTTTTGCTGGGGTTCTTGGGCCAATACCCAAAAGTTGGCCGGTTCCTCATGGCGGTTTGAACTGTTTTATTGGGATTACGTGATTGGGATAGTGCTGCTGACTTTGATTTTTGGATTTACATTGGGAAGCAGCGGAGAGACAGGAAGAGGATTTACAGAGGATTTGTTTCAGGCGAGCAGCAGGAGTTATTCTTTGGCCTTTATCGGTGGGGTCATTTTCAACCTCGCCAATATCCTCATTGTGGCGGCGATCGCATATGCGGGAATGTCTGTGGCATTTCCTGTGGGAATAGGATTGGCCCTGGTTTTGGGTGTCATTGTCAATTATGTTTCCAATCAGCAGGGAGATCCTGTCATGCTCTTTTCAGGGGTGGCTTTGGTTGTTGCGGCCATTGTTTTGGATGCGATGGCGTATAGAAAGCTCGCTTCGACCAACCAAAAAAACCCAAAAGTCGGTTTGGTGTTGGCTTTGGTGGGAGGGTTTTTGATGTCTTTCTTTTACTTATTTGTAGCACAGTCTATGTCTTTGGATTTCTCCAATCCCGAAGGAGGGAAGTTTACCCCTTATGCAGCGGTGTTTGTGTTTTCGATAGGCATCCTACTTAGCAATTTTGTATTCAATACTTTCCTGATGAGAAAACCAATTGAGGGTTCTCCTTTGAGGGCTTCAGATTATTTTGCCGGAAAACTTCCTGTACACCTTTTTGGAATTTTGGGAGGAATAATTTGGTGTATTGGAATGTCCTTTAGCATCATTGCGGCAGAAAAGGCAGGCCCGGCCATATCCTATGGATTGGGTCAGGGAGCGACCATGGTTGCGGCTTTTTGGGGTGTGTTTATCTGGAAAGAATTCAAAAATGCTCCCAAAGGAACAAGCAACCTGATAACAGGAATGTTTATGTTGTTTGTGATAGGCTTAGGACTGATTGTATATGCAGGGGTTTAAATTTTCTATGACTGGAAATTCCTTTTTAATTATTCCATTTTTCAATTAAAATCAAAAGAAAAAGAATTTCACTTTTTTTCCGAACCAGAAAGTGCTTTTTTGGATTCAATTATTATCTCCATATTATTCCCTATATGACTATCCAACAACTAGAATATATCATCGCAGTGGACAAGCACCGTCATTTTGGACATGCTGCCGAATCCTGCTTTGTTACCCAGCCCACTCTGAGTGCACAGGTAAGCAAGTTGGAGAAAGAGTTGGAGGTAATTTTGTTTGACCGATCAAAAATGCCTGTAATTCCCACCGAAATTGGAACCCAGATCATTGGGCAAGCCAAGCGTGTGGTATCGGAGAGTAAAGGGATCTTCGAATTGGTATCCCAACTCAAAGGTGACATCAGCGGTGTGATTAAGTTGGGAATCATCCCTACTTTGGCGCCTTATCTTCTTCACCGTTTTATCCGGTCATTTCTCGAAAAATATCCCCATGTCAAATTACAGGTTGAAGAAACTGTGACAGAAGAGATTATCAAAAAACTGAAAAATGACGAACTAGACCTCGGGATAGTTGCCACACCATTAGATGAAAGTGGTATTGTGGAAAAACCAATGTTTTACGAAAAGTTTTTTGCCTACCTGTCCAAAGGTCATCCATTGTTATCCAAAGATAAACTATTGATCAAAGACCTGGAAACCGATGACATGTGGATGTTGCAACAGGGACATTGCTTTAGAGATCAAGTGCTGAACCTCTGTAGTCAGACCAAATTTGAAAGGATGAATTTCCATTATGAAAGCGGTTCCCTTGAAGGACTGAAGAATATGGTCAACCAATATACAGGAATCACGCTCTTGCCTGAATTAGCCACAGCCTCCTTAAATGAAGAAGAAAAATCCCGCCTGAGGTCATTCAGTGATGAGACTCCTGTGAGGGAAGTGAGTATTGTGCTGACAAGGAGTTTTTTGAAAAAGAAACTGGTGGAATTGCTATACCATGAAATCTCCGCTGCCATTCCTCAACACATGACTTCCAAAGCTCATGGTAAAGTGGTGCGGTTTAAATAATGGCAATTTTTTCCTTTTGAAAGGCCGATTATTTTGTAATTTTCCAATCTTTTAATTTTCCAATTAAATATGTCCTCCCACCATTTTGTAAAAGAACAACAAGAACCTGCTTTGCTGGTTTTGGATACTTCTGGGATAAGTTTTGAGCAGATTGCGCCCTTGCTTGAATGGGTTCCCACGATTTTGGTAGCACAGGATGAAGTTCCCGTTGTCATTTCTTGGGGTGTTAAGATTGACTTGATTTTGGCAGAAATGGAATTCCAAAAAAGCCATTACCACCTTTTGGAAGAACAATATCCTGTGAAGTTTTTGGGAGTAAGGGATGGCAAATTCCATGAGGAAGGACTACAGTATTTGATAGCCTCCAAACATGGTGCGGTGAATCTCATTGGCTTCAATCATATGAATGTTTTTGACCTTGAGCCTATGCTTGAATTTTTGGATATCGTGGTTTGGGACGGTCCGATCCGATATTTTCCTGTGAAAAATGGGCATTTCAAAAAATGGTTTCCTGACACTTCTTTGCAGCTTCACGCACCGGAAGGGACGATTTTGGAAGTGCAGACTCCCGAAGGAAATGAAATCATTCAGGTCAGACACGCCACCTTTATCGAGGTGGAGGAAGGGATAACCATCATCAAAGGAAATAGGCTTTTTTGGATCGGGGAATTTATGAATGCTTGATACCCCTTACCATTCTTTGCTTTCCATTTAGGTCTTCGAAAATTTTAACTTCCTCAAATCCTATTTTTTCCATCAATTCTTTAGTCTCTTTTCCTAAAGCCTCATTGATTTCAAAATAAATCTTGCCTCCGGTCTTTAGTGCTTTTTTGGCTTTTTGGCTGATTTCTCTGTAAAAAAGCAATGGATCCTCGTCATAGACAAACAATGCCAAGTGTGGTTCATAGGCTAAAACATTGGTATGCATCAAGTTCTTTTCTGAATGTCTGACATAGGGAGGATTGCTGACAATGATATCAAGATCTTCAAATGGAAGTTCTTCTTTCAATATGTCCGATTGAATGAAATCTACTTTGGATTGCAATAGGTCAGCATTCTTTTTGGCTATATCCAAAGCCTCTTCACTTATGTCAATGCCAAAGACGGTGGGCATTTTCATTTCGAGAGCAAGAGTAACAGGAATACAACCTGACCCTGTACCTATATCCAAAATGTGAAGGCTTTCTTTTGGATTTTCTTTGATGATCAGATGGACTAGTTCTTCGGTCTCATTTCTTGGAATCAAGACAGCAGGAGACACTACAAATTCCCTCCCGTAAAATGGACCTTTGCCAAGGATGTATTGGATAGGCATGCCCATCAACAGGTTTTCTACAGCTATTGTTAATCCGGAGGGTAAATTTTCTAGAGTTTCATTTTTCAAAATGTCCATCCTCTTTTTCCCCAAATACGATTCAAAAAGCCAAAGAACAAGACTTTCGGCCTCCTGTTTGGGATAAAGCTTTTGGATCTTGTTGGAATATTCCTGAAAAAGGCCCTGAAGTGTTGTCATATTTTCTCTTCGCTTACATTTATAAAATTATAAAAAATCAAGGCGCCAATGGCATAGCAGACCAAATCCCATATATCGGAGGTGTAAGTGTTGGACCATTTTGGAAGCACAAATTCAAACAAAACCGAGAAGTAAACCAATCCAAGGGCCACCTGAAATTTAGTAAATACAAAGGTGTTTTTTTGAGGGTGGATCCATTTGAAAACCTGAAGGGTAATTCCAAGGACCACAGGTACCGCCATCAGGTCATCCAGATAGGCGTGTACTAGGGGAACAAATACTTGCATTACCTTTTCAAAGTATTGATTGGTCCAAAAAACAATACAAGGAATGTAAAAGAATGGGTTTTTGAAAACCATCATCCCGGCATCATGGCTATGAGCCATACCAAAAATGTGATGATTGCCATGTAGATGGTGTAGAAAAAGTTGCCGACGATTTTTGCATTTCTGACAAAAGGGCTGTCAGTTTCTTTGATGAAGAAAATCCATTTTTCCTCATTCGCTTTGGTCTCTTTTTCCCTTATTAAGTGGTATTCCAAGTCTTTCCCGCCTAAAGGAGCATCGCAATGTTCACAGGTTTCATAGATTTGTTTAGACCAGGAAGACCATTTACCGCAGCTGTAACATTTTTTTTCTCCCATGGATCAAAAATAAAAAACAAATCCCAAGGATTTATGTGCCTTGGGATTTGATATTCAAGAGATTTTATGGAAGAGTCCTAACGCAAAGCAAAACTATATTCCATCTTGGAAATGGAGTTATTATTTGCGATGGTTTTTTTCGCTAGCAAAAAGTCCCCGATCACCAAAGCATCAAGTCCTGTAGAATAAAAACACCTGATGGCATCCTTAGGGGACTCTACCACAGGTTCCCCCTGGATATTGAAGCTGGTATTCAATACCACGGGGACACCGGTTTTATCTCCAAGTTTTTTGATTACTTTATAATACCTCGGGTGGAGATTCCTATCGACAGTTTGTAATCTCGCACTGCCATCTACGTGGGTGACGGATGGAATGACACTTTGCTTGTCTTTGAGAACATTGCAGACTTTGAGCATGAAGGGGGCTTCTACCTCTAAGTCAAAAAACATGTCCTTAGCTTCCACAATAGCAGAAGGTGCAAATGGCCTGTAGGCTTCTCTGAATTTGATCTCCGAATTGATTTTAGCTTTCATATCTGGAAAGGCCGGATTCGCAAGAATACTCCTGCTTCCAAGTGCACGAGGGCCAATTTCCATTGAACCTTGAAACCAGCCAATGATTTTGCCTTCTTCAAGAAGATTAGCAGCAACCTCACAGATATCATCATGCCGGGTATAGTTCAGCTTACATGCTTTGAGAATTTTTTCAATTTCTTCGTTGGAATAACTTGTTCCCACATAAGGGTTGAGGTGTACAAATTCACGAGGATTTTTCAGTATGCCATTATACAGGTAATAGGCAGCACCAATCGCAGTTCCGTTGTCACCTGCAGCAGGCATCACATAGACGTCCTTAAATTTGCTCTCGCGGACGATTCGGCCGTTCATGACGCTGTTGAGAGAAACGCCTCCTGAAATCACCAAATAATCAGCCTTTGTTTTTTGATGAAGGATTTCACAAATTTCCAAAACCCGGTCTTCCAAAACCCTTTGAAAAGCGGCAGCGACATCCATATGATGCTTCTTAAATTCATCTCCAGGTCTTCTGGGAGTTCCAAAAACTTCCGAAAACTTTGGAGAGAGGTGTGAGAACGCCTTTGGATTATACTGCATGTTTTGGAAGTTGAAGTAGCTCAAATCCAATTTAACTTGCCCGTCTTTTCCGATGGAAACAATCTTTTCAACTTCCTTTTTGAATACTTCAGGATCTCCCATCGGGGCTAGACCCATTGTTTTGCCTTCATCATAATTGGTCTTGAAGCCACAAAACTGGGTCACAGCTTCATAGAAAGAGCCCAATGAATGCGGGAAGAAACTTTCTCCGAAGGCTTCGATTTTGTTTCCTTCTCCTTTACCTAGCCATGTAGTAGCCCATTCCCCCGAACCATCTATCCCTAAAAGGGCTGCGTTTTTATACGGAGAAACAAAGAATGAACCCGGTGCATGGCTGAAATGATGGGGAATGAAATGGACCTTTGGCCCGGTATTTCTTGACCCGAAAGTGTTTTCATACCATTTCCAAAAACCTTTTTGCTTTCTATATGAATGAACAAATTCATGGGTGATAAAATGTCTTATTGATTTTACATGAGTAGCTCCATAAAGTAGTTTTTTACCAAGGTTATGATTGGGTTTGATAGACACTGCGATGTGGTCAATGTCTTTGTACTTCAACTTGGCAATCTCCAAACAACGCGCAATAGCCAATTCAGGAAAAAGTTTGGTATGTTTGTCTCTGTTCAGTCGCTCTTCTTCAATTGCAGCAACAAGTTTTCCTTCCACAACAATGCATGCAGTAGAATCATGAAAATAGTAATTCAGGCCTAGTATAACCATAAAGAATAAATTGGGTGAATGGGTGAAATACGGATTACAAAATAAATTTGACTTGAAAATTAAAAAGAAAATTCAAAACTTATCTCATTTTAATGCAAAAAAATATTAGAAAAAAACCAAATATAAATTTCTAATTATGTGTCGCATTTTTCTGTGTAGAAACGTATTGTAAGTATTCAGATCAAAACAAAATGAAAAAAAGTTTTCCATTAATTATCGCATTTTCAGCTATTATGCTTTTGTCTTTTCAGTGTGAAGACAACAATCCAAATGAGAGAATCCTCGATGGATGCATCGATACTTCCAAGATCAAAACCGATGCTGCCTGTATCTTAATTTACGATCCTGTCTGCGGCTGCGACAATAAAACTTATGGAAATAGCTGCGAAGCCAATAACGCAGGAGTTATTTCCTTCACGAAGGGCGAGTGTAAATGATTTTTTTTCCTTCCGGAACCTTTACTTCGTATGCATCTCTGGAAGGTCCTCGGAAGGTTTTTTTTTGCTTAGTTTCTCAGATTCGCTGACTTTCGCAAAAGGAAATTTACAGATTCAGAGTATTCAATAATTTGTCTCCATCAATCCTCTCAATCTGTAGTTACATTTATATTCAAAACATAGGTTTGAATTGCTTCCATTTGAAATTCGAAAGCATTTTTGTAAAAATTCATATTGCTTGTAGCATTTGCTGGCATAGAAACGTCATAAGATTATTCCAATCAATTTGTTATGAAAAATATATTTCAATTATTCCTCACATTTTCAGTTTTATTCCTCTTCTCTTTTCAGTGCGAGGATCAAAATCCGGTAGACGAAGTATTGACGGATTGTATAGACCCTGCCTTAATCCAAAAAGATATGGCATGCCTCATGATCTATGACCCGGTTTGTGGCTGCGATGGAAAGACTTACGGAAATTCCTGTCTTGCAGGAATAAGCGGTGTAAAATCATTTTCTAAGGGCGAGTGTAAATGATTTTTTCCTTCCGGGTCCTTTACCACGTATGCAAATGAAAAAGTTCTCCGGAAGGTTTTTTTATGTTTTTTTCCCGATGATGCCGCAGATTTCTCAGAAGTGAAAGAAATGATCAATTGTTTCCATTCTTCGCCCATGGCAGTGTCTTCATTGCCGATATGAAAAACCTTTTAAATTGAAATTAAGTGGAGATACTGACTCAGGCAGAGAGAAAGATTATTTTGGAAATTGTCTGATTGAATCTGCGTGATCAGTGGGAAATAAAATGATGCAATTCACAGGAAACTCACCTAAGAATCAAAAAATCAGCATAGTTCAAAACTTCACCATCTGTGATTTCAAGGGATTCAACTTTTGACATAGGCGGTCCATGTCTCAGCCATACTTCCATTTCTACTATAACTGAAGGAATTCCTTCTATTTCTACCAAAACAGAACCCTCAGCCTCATTTTTGACCCAACCTTTGATACCCAGTTCCATGGCTTTTTGTTGGGTACTTTTCCGAAAGAATACACCCTGAACCCGGCCCGAAACTTTGATTCGCTTATTGATCTTCATACCATTTTTCTTCAAAGGTGGAAGTGACTTCCACATCTGCAGTCAGCACTTTGTATACCATCCAGATTACCAATATTGGCGAAAATGAGAATACAAATAAAATCAAAGCAGTATTGAGATTGACCTGAATGGCAGTAACATAGACGATCAAAAAAGCTGTTACCAAATAAACGGGAAAGAGGTAATTTTTCATGGCTATCAATGTTTTATGTATACCATCACAACAAACAATGAAAAGATATTGTTGCAAAACTAACTCTTTACCAATAACTTACTTCCTTGATGTGCAAAGAATCCAATGGAATAAATAGATAAGATTAAGTTGTTTAAGATTTGCTATAAAGCCATCCTACCGAAAGTTTGTAGCCAAGTGTCAGAATAATGGCGCCTGTAAAAAGACCTATAAAACCCGAATAAATAAACCCCCCGATTGCTCCCATAAATACAATGGCCATCGGTACCGGTGCCCCTTTACCCATCAAGATGGGTTTTAAAAAATTATCCAAAACTCCGGCTAAGATCATCCAGATGGTAAACAAAGTCGCGGTCGTAGAATCTGCAGATTCCCAGATGTAAATGATTGAACCTATGGATACTGGAAAAATGCCGACTTGGACAATTGATAAAATCAGACATACCAAAATCCAAACCCCCGCAAAGGGAATTCCTGCGACTACCAAGCCAATTCCTACAAAAATGGTTTGTATTACAGCTACTCCCAAAATCCCTTTTACTACATTTCTGACAGTCAATTCCGCAGTTTCTGCCAAGTCTTCTCCTGCCTTTCCGGCAAGCTTGGTGAAAACCGATTTGAGCAATCCAGACCCCTCCTTTGCATAAGCAAGTATGACACCACTTATGGCAATAGAAAGTGAAAATAACAGCAATCCCATAGCACTGCTTTTCAGGAGTTCAAAAAATTTAAATAGAAATGGCTTGAGGTCTTCTTGGTGGTTCAGCATAGTATCCGAAAGATTTACCGATGCTTCTTTCCATAAAGAATAAATTTTTTCCCCTATCAAAGGCCAATCTGCAACACTTTCATTAGGAGGGGGAATGTACAAGTCATGATTCTTGTATTCTTCCACCAATACCTTGAATTCATCTACTGTTGCTAAAAGAAGCCAAATCCCGGGACCGATAATCAATAAAAGCATGGAACCGGCAATAATTCCTCCAGAAAGTCCGGTTCTGTTTTTCAACTTCTTGGATAAAGCTTTGTGCAAAGGGTAAAAAGCCGTAGCCAATACTGCCGCCCATACTAATGGTGTGATAAATGGAGACATTATAAAAAAACACCAAATCAGTAATAATCCCAAGGCAATCAGCTGAAGTGCGTGGTGCATAACAGGATTTATTTTTATTGGGTCAGTTTCAGGCGTATTTTTTTCCATTTTGCTATAAAGGTTATTGTTTCCAATTTCCAATTTAAGATTGATTTTTATAGTTTTTTTTCTTTTTGCCAAAATTAATTTTGGAGTTACTGAAACCATTGAACTATACTTAATCTCCATTCCCAATCAAGAACTCTATTTTTGATTATTTTTACATTAAGCCAAACCAGCTTTGCCTTGATTGTGTTATGACTTTGCTATGAAAGGATTTCGATTTACACAGTACATCCCCCCAAACGACCCGGAGAAAAATACCTTCGAAAACCTGCTTAATATTTTTCTGCAACTCGTCACCATGACAGGAGGCGATGTAGCTGAGGCTTTGTCTTGGTTGACCAACCTTGACAAGCGATATAACATGACCAATCCGAATTACGGTATTGGGGATTTTATAGAAGACCTCAAGACCAAAGGATACCTTACTGAAGAAAACCAAAAAGGCGAATTCAAGATCACATCAAAAGCCGAGCAGACAATCCGCAAAAGTGCTTTGGAAGAAATTTTCGGAAAACTCAAGCGTGGCAAAGGTGGTCAGCACCGAACCACCCACTCAGGTCAGGGTGAAGAAAAGGGAACAGACCGCAGGCCTTATACTTTTGGAGACAATTTAGACCAAATTGCACTTACCGATTCCATCAGAAATGCGCAAGTCAACCACGGTTTTGGCGGTGATTATCTACTGACCGAAGATGATTTGGAAGTCGTCGAGAATGAATTCCGCTCCCAGACCTCCACCGTGCTGATGATAGACATTTCGCATTCGATGATTTTGTACGGGGAAGACCGGATCACTCCGGCCAAAAAAGTGGCAATGGCTTTGGCAGAACTGATCAAAACCCGATATCCGAAAGATACACTAGATATCATCGTCTTTGGCAATGATGCCTGGCAGATTGAGATCAAAGACCTGCCTTACCTTCAGGTCGGTCCTTACCATACCAATACCGTCGCAGGTTTGGAGTTGGCGATGGATCTCCTCCGCAAAAGAAAAAACCCAAACAAGCAGATTTTCATGATCACTGACGGTAAGCCAACTTGCCTCAAAGTCGGAATCAAATACTATAAAAACGCTTTTGGCATCGACAGCAAAATCCTTAATGAAACCCTCAAGCTTGCAGCGCAATGCCGCAAACTTAAGATTCCTGTCACCACATTCATGATTGCTTCGGATCCTTATCTGAAGGAATTTGTCAAGGAATTTACCAAAGTGAATAACGGAAATGCCTATTACAGTAGCCTCAAGGGTCTAGGAGACCTGATTTTTGAAGATTATAAAAGAAACCGCACCAAAAAATTTTAACACATGGATTACAGCAAACTGACTGGAAAAGACCTATTGAAAATAAAAACCCTCGGAGAACTCAAAGCCGCCGGATACCAATCCAAAACCATCAAAGAAGAACTCCGCCAAAACCTGATCCACAAGATCAAAAACAAGGAAAATGTATTTGAAGGAATTTGGGGTTATGAGGACACAGTCATTCCTGACATCGAGCGGGCCATCCTTTCCCGCCACAATATCAACCTGCTCGGTCTCCGCGGTCAGGCCAAAACCAGGATTGCACGACAGATGACACACCTCCTCGATGAATATGTTCCTGTAGTGGAAGGATCTGAACTGAATGATGATCCATTTGCGCCGCTGACGACTTTTTCCAAGGAACTCATTGAGACCAAAGGAGACCATACCCCTATTTCTTGGTGGCATCGCGACGATCGATACACCGAAAAACTCGCCACGCCTGATGTATCTGTCGCCGATCTTATCGGGGATGTCGATCCGATCAAAGCAGCGACGATGAAGCTTTCCTACAACGACGAGCGCGTTATCCACTATGGACTCGTCCCCCGCTCCCACCGTTCTATCTTCGTCATCAACGAACTTCCCGATCTTCAGGCGAGGATACAGGTGGCACTTTTCAACATCTTGCAAGAGGGCGATATCCAGATCCGTGGATTTAAACTGAGACTTCCTTTGGATATTCAGTTTGTGTTTACTGCCAATCCGGAGGACTACACCAACCGTGGCTCGATCGTGACGCCGCTCAAGGACAGGATCGAAAGTCAGATCATCACCCATTATCCTAAGAGCATTGAGATCGGTAAAAGAATTACCGCACAGGAAGCAAAACTGGACGGAAAGCCGGTGGAAAAAATCCATGTGCCCTTGCTCATGAAAGACCTGATCGAACAGATCGCCGTGGAGGCAAGAAAGAGTGAATATGTGGATGAGAAAAGTGGGGTGTCTGCACGTTTGACAATTTCTGCCTATGAAAACCTCATTTCTGCAGCAGAAAGGAGGCTGTATATGAACGGGGAAGAAAATACTGTCATCCGGATTTCAGACCTGATCGGCGTGATTCCTGCGATTACCGGAAAGGTGGAGTTGGTCTATGAAGGCGAACAGGAAGGTGCAGGCCTCGTGGCTTACACCCTGATCGGCAAAGCCATCAGGACTCTGTTCACTGACTTTTTCCCTTCTCCTGAGCAAAAGAAAAAAGAAAAAGCAAACAACTTCTATACTTTGCCATTGTCATGGTTTGGGGAAGGAAATACCCTCGATTTATTGGCTTCGCAAAGCGACAAAGAATACAAAACCCTCCTGCATCAGGTACCGGGATTGGAAAGCATCGTCACCAAGCAGGTGAAGGCCTTGCCTGAAAAAGAGAAGGAATTCTTTATGGAATTTGCACTGCATGGCTTGGCGGAGTACAGCCAACTCAGCAAAAAAATGCTCGACACCGGGATGCAGTTCAAGGACCTGTTCAGCTCGATGTTTGACATGGGAAGTCCCGGGGAAGATGAGGATTTTGAAGATGATATTTAAACTTTCCCACCATAGCTGATTAAAAACAAGACCCTTCGGAGATTTTCGGAGGGTTTTTTGTTGGCAGCCTGTGTTTCGCCAAAATTTTTCCCGCAAAGTCGCAGATCCGCAAAGGTTTCCGGTCGGATGGCTTCAAGTCATCAGACACCGTTATCCGGCTTCTCTAGAAGCAGGAAGTCCTACCTTCTTACTCACGCAAGACCACAGGGTTAGAACAGTCGGACGGCTTCAAGCCATCAGACCATTATGTAAATCAGTTTTTAAAGCCGTCTGACTTTGCCCTGCTTGGTACCTTTCGAGAATACTTCTGTACCTAAGGTAGATAGCTGTGTATTCATTTTTGGTTCACAGAAAGTCTGTTTTGCTTCATGGGAATTCTTTTTTAATTCCTTGAAAG
>NZ_CDSBKL010000023.1:0-21507 GCF_977115555.1 Aquiflexum sp. | reverse complement strand
ATTTTTTTCTGAATTATCCATAATTGTAATTTTGGCTGATAATTTCCCAGTTTCAGGATAAAAAAAACATGTGTTATTCGAGTTTTTTTGTTACTTTAAGAAAATTCGATTAAAAATTTTACCAGATTAAAATTTTTGTAATGTGTAATCATTGCTTCATTTATGTATAAACTATGTATTCATAAGCCTGTTTCATTGCTTCTATTTTAAAAAACACAAAATTTTTTGTAATATTCGCAACTATTTCTTGAAACCTATTAAACCTGATTATAATGAATAACGGACTTTATCATGAGGAATTTGAACATGATTCCTGCGGTATAGGAGCTGTAGTAAATGTCAAAGGTGTCAAAAGCCATGAGACAATCAGTGATGCGCTCTTTATGCTTAGCAACATGGAACATAGAGGCGGCCGCGGTAGTGATCCAAAAACAGGCGATGGCGCAGGTATTTTAATTCAGATACCCCATTCCTTTCTCAGAGAAGTGACAGCAAGAGCAGGTTTTCAATTGCCTGAACAAGGAAGCTATGGCGTAGGAATGACCTTTTTTCCAAAAAACAGACAGCTTTACAAAAAATCCAAGGAACAGTTAAACCAAATCATAGATGAATTGGGATTCAACCTTATTGGGTACAGAAATGTACCTGTGGATGAAACTGTACCAGGTTCAGGGGCCTTAGATGTTATGCCCAATATTGAGATGGTCTTTGTTACCCACAAAAGCGGACTCAATGGTCTTGAACTGGAGAGGAAACTCGATGTTTTGAGAAATTATTCCTCAAAAACTATCAATCTGGCTATTCCTGGAGTCAACTCCGCATTTTATTTTGCGAGCTTCTCAGCATTTACATTGATTTACAAAGGTCAGCTGAGGACCGATCAGGTACTCCCCTTTTACAAAGACCTTCAAAATAAAAATATCACCTCAGGGTTAGCCATTGTCCATTCCAGGTTTTCAACCAACACTTTTCCAAACTGGAGATTGGCACAGCCTTTCCGATATCTTTCCCACAATGGGGAGATCAATACCATTAGGGGAAACCTTAACAAAATGAAGTCCAAGGAGACATTGATGCGCTCAATTTTCTTCACTGACGACGAGCTGTCCAAATTGATGCCTATCACTAACAAGAAAAATTCTGATAGTGCAAATCTTGATGCCATGGTGGAGTTATTGACATTAAGCGGGAGAACACTCCCCCATGTGATGATGATGATGGTTCCTGAGGCTTGGCAGGACAATCAGATGATGGACAAAGACAGAAAGGCTTTCTATAAATTCCACGCTTCTTTGATGGAACCTTGGGATGGACCTGCAGCTCTCCTGTTTACTGATGGCAAATCCCTAGGGGCGACTTTGGACAGAAACGGCCTTAGACCTTTGCGCTATTTCATTACCAATGATGAAAGGTTGATTTTATCTTCCGAAGCAGGTGCTTTACCGATCCGGGAAGCTACAATTAAGGAAAAAGGGAGAATCAGTCCCGGCAGGATGCTTTGGGCAGATTTGGAAAAAGGCAAAATTTCTTTTGATGATGAGATCAAATCCACGGTATGCGACAATAAACCCTATGAAGCTTGGGTAAGAGAAGAGCGCCTAAAGCTTAGAATGATGCCCGATCCAATTAAATTGGAGCATCCTTATACCACAGAAGAAATCAAGAAACGTCAGACGATATTTGGCTATACTTCAGAAGAATTGAAAGTAATACTTTCTCCGATGGGTGAAGCTGGCTATGAAGCCATCGGTTCGATGGGGGCAGATACCCCTTTGGCAGTACTTTCCAAACAGAGTCAGCATATCTCCAATTATTTCAAGCAGCTCTTTGCACAGGTTAGTAATCCACCGATCGATCCGATCAGGGAAAGGTTAGTCATGTCTTTGTTTACAAGGATAGGGGAAAGCCATAATATCCTGGCTGAAAGTCCTCGGCATACGAGACAAATCCATATTTCCCAGCCTGTATTGCTCAATGAGGACTTGGAAAAAATCAAACACCTTGAGGATCAGGGATACCGTACAGTGACTTTGTACGGAAATTTCGAAACAGATCATCAGCCGGGCCGACTTCTTGAGGCTTTAAATCAGCTTTGCAAGGAAGCTGAAGGTGCGATCTACGCCGGCAAGAATATAATCATCATTTCAGATCGAAACAGTACCGAATCCAAAGCTCCAATTCCTAGTCTGTTAGCTATTGGCGCAGTACACCACCATTTGGTGAAAAAGAAACTGAGAACCCGTGCAGGTTTGGTGGTGGAAGCAGGGGACATCCGGGAAACACATCATTTTGCTACTGTGATCGGATATGGAGCTTCTGCGATAAATCCATATTTGGCTTTGGAATCCCTCATTCACCTGAATGAAAAGGGAGCATTTGCGAAAGATATCCCTCAAAATCAGCTTTTTCATAATTTCCAAAAAGCAGTAGGCAGCGGACTTCTGAAAGTCCTTTCCAAAATGGGAATCAGTACAATGCAATCTTATCAGGGTTCACAAATATTTGAAGCGATTGGACTTGGACCTGAAGTCATTGACAGGTGTTTCAAAGGAACAGTGAGTAGGATTTCAGGGATTTCATTTGATGAATTAGCGGAGGAGGTACTTATCCGACACCACGCTGCTTATGAAACCGAAAGCCCGATTTTGGAAACAGGGGGAGTGTATCAATGGAAAAGAAGGGGAGAAAAACACATGTTCAATCCCGAAACCATACATCTTCTACAGAAGTCAACCAAACTCAACGATTATGGACTATACAAGAAATTTGCCCAGAAAATCAATGAGCAAACCAAAGACGCTTTGACCCTTAGGGGTTTATTTGAATTTAAGAAAAGGATAGCCATTCCTATTGATGAAGTAGAACCAGTGGAATCTATCCTGAAGCGTTTTGCCACCGGAGCCATGTCTTTTGGATCTATTTCGCATGAAGCCCATTCCACATTGGCCATTGCAATGAACAGGATCGGGGCAAAGAGTAACAGCGGTGAAGGTGGGGAAGATGAAATCCGTTTTGAGAAAAAAGAAAATGGAGATTGGGAGAGATCCGCAATCAAGCAAGTCGCCTCGGGAAGATTTGGCGTCACAAGCAACTACCTCAGCAATGCTGCAGAGCTTCAGATCAAAATGGCCCAAGGTGCCAAACCTGGAGAGGGTGGTCAGCTTCCCGGACATAAAGTCGACGAATGGATAGGAAGGGTGAGGCATTCAACACCTGGTGTTGGACTGATTTCTCCGCCTCCACATCATGATATTTATTCCATTGAAGATTTGGCTCAGCTGATTTTCGACCTTAAGAATGCCAATAGAAAAGCTAGGATCAACGTCAAGCTCGTTTCCCAGGCTGGTGTCGGAACAGTGGCCGCCGGTGTGGCAAAGGCCATGTCAGATGTGATTTTGATCTCAGGTGCTGATGGGGGAACGGGTGCTTCACCTTTGAGCTCAATAAGACATGCGGGATTGCCTTGGGAACTTGGGTTGTCTGAGGCACATCAAACGCTTGTCAAAAACAATTTGCGCAGCAGAGTAGTGTTGCAAACCGATGGACAATTGAGAACAGGTAGGGATATTGCCATTGCGACTTTATTAGGTGCTGAAGAATGGGGTATTTCAACAGGAGCATTGGTAGTGGAAGGCTGTATTATGATGCGTAAATGCCATCTGAACACCTGCCCGGTAGGTATTGCGACCCAAGATCCAGAACTAAGAAAACTCTTTACCGGAAATCCTGATGATGTGGTCAATTACTTTATGTTTTTGGCGCAAGACCTCAGAGAAATCATGGCTTCACTTGGATTCAGTACCATCACCGATATGGTTGGACAAAGCGACGTGCTCAAAGCCACAGGACATATGAACCATTGGAAGTGGGACAAAATAGACCTGAGTCCAATTTTCCACAAAGTCGAAGTACCTGACCATGTGGGTATCCACAAGCAGATCGATCAGGAATTTGACCTGAAAAATGTGTTGGATAGGAAATTGATAGAGGCAGCTATCCCAGCATTGGAACAGGCAAGTCCAGTGATTGGAACATTCAAAATCAATAACATTGACAGGACTGTAGGCGCCATGTTATCCAATGAGATTTCCAAAATTTATGGAAGTCCAGGCCTACCTGATGACACCATCCATTTCAATTTCTCCGGATCTGCAGGGCAGACATTCGGAGGATTCCTTGCAAAAGGTGTCACTTTTGAGCTTGAAGGAGAGTCTAATGATTACTTCGGAAAAGGACTTTCAGGCGGAAAATTGATCATTTACCCCAGCCGAAATGCCAATTTTGTAGCACACGAAAACATCATAATCGGAAACGTTGCATTTTATGGCGCTACTTCGGGAGAGGCTTATATCAATGGAAAAGGTGGGGAAAGATTCTGCGTAAGAAACTCCGGAGTCCAAGCGGTCATCGAAGGAATCGGAGACCATGGATGTGAATACATGACCGGCGGTCTTGTGATCAATCTAGGTGAAATCGGCAGAAACTTCGGCGCAGGTATGAGCGGAGGTATCGCATATATCCTTAAAGATTACATCCATCTCATCAATCAGGAAATGGTAGATCTAGATCCTCTGAACGAGGATGATTTTGTAACCATCAAGGAACAACTGAACAATCATGTTTCATATACCAACAGCCAATTGGCAACTGAATACCTCTACAATTGGGATGAATACAGGGAGCATTTTATAAAGGTAATTCCGAGAGATTACAAAGAAGTTTTGAGAAAAAAAGCATTGGAAAAATCAACAACATTGGTGTAAGATGGGAGCTAAAGAGGGATTTATTTTATTCAAAAGAGAACTTCCGGAAACCAGAAACCCGGAAGAAAGGATACAAGACTATACAGAAATCTATAAGCCTTTTGATGGAGAAAAACTCAACCATCAAGCCGCAAGGTGCATGGATTGTGGCGTACCATTCTGCCACCAGGGATGTCCATTGGGAAATATTATACCGGATTTCAATGATGCGGTTTACAGAAATGAATGGGAAGAAGCATTTCAGATTCTGAGAAGTACCAACAACTTCCCAGAGTTTACAGGCAGAATATGCCCAGCTCCTTGTGAGGGTTCTTGCGTCCTTGGCATCAACAAAGATCCTGTGGCCATTGAACTCATCGAAAAAAACATCGCTGAAAAAGCCTATGAGCTTGGTTTTGTGAAGCCAAAAATTCCGACAGTGAAAACAGGTTTCAAAGTGGCCGTAATAGGTTCGGGCCCTGCAGGATTGGCAGCAGCTGACCAACTCAATCAAGCTGGGCATGAAGTCACGCTTTTTGAAAAAGACAAAAAAGTGGGAGGACTGCTCCGATACGGGATTCCTGATTTCAAGCTTGAGAAGTGGGTCATTGACCGTAGGGTTGAAATCATGGAAAAAGAAGGTGTAATATTCTCAACAGACACAGAAGTGGGATTCAATATCAAAGCGGAAAACATTTTGAGAAACTTTGATGCTGTGGTACTATCCACTGGAGCACAGCAGCCCCGTGAACTGAAAATCAAAGGATCTGACCTGAAAGGCGTCCATTTTGCAATGGAATTTCTCGGAAAACAAAATCAGGTAATTGCCGGTGAAATTCTTGCGAATCCGATTTCTGCCGAAGGAAAACATGTTCTTGTCATCGGTGGCGGTGATACCGGAAGTGACTGCATCGGCACCTCCAACAGACATGGCGCTGCGAGCATCACCCAATTAGAATTGCTTCCAAAACCTCCAAAACAAAGAACGGTTTTAAATCCTTGGCCAGAATGGCCCATGACTTTGAAAACCTCCAGCTCTCATGAGGAAGGAGCGGACCGAGTATTTTCGGTATTGACAAAGGAATTTGTCGGTAATGAAAATGGAGAAGTTACAGGTTTGGTTTTGGTTGACTTGGAATGGAAAGAACAAAACGGCCGAATGCAGTTTGTGGAGATTCCAGGTACTACGAGAACCGTTCCCTGTGACCTCGCATTTATAGCAATTGGGTATTCAGGACCTGCCCAAAACGGTTTATTGGAAGCCTTTGGCTTAGAAATATTTGACAATTCACTTCCTAAATCAAAGGATTATCAAAGTACAAACAAAAAAGTATTCCTAGCCGGTGACATGAGAAGAGGCCAATCACTGGTTGTTTGGGCTATATCCGAGGGTAGGGAGGCCGCCGTCAAGGTAGACGAGTATCTTCAAGGAAGTTCTGTTTTGCCTCAAAAAGATGAAGGATCTTATGAAGTTGAGCAACAAATACATTATTAAATCCAATGAAGCAATAAGCCTAAAATAAGAGTAAGCGTGATAATAAGTTTAGTTTGTGATTGTTATGATTTTTTAGCAATCTAATCAGAAAGAGCAGGTCGGTGGCCTGCTCTTTTTGGTTTATTACATTAAAAAAAATTTTGGTAAAACCCAGAGAAGCCAAATTGCAAACCACGTTATATGTACATTTTCCAAAAAATGAACTTCAATCAGGACATACTTTATAATTGATTACGTCCTTACAAAAAAACATAAATTGTAGAACCTATGAAATTATCATTTTCACTTGCTATAGCTACTATCCTCTGCATTACATTTTCCTGTAATATGGATGACAACGATTTCAGTCAGGAAAATCTTCATGGAACTTGGGAACTGAGTTCCTATTGGGAGGAATCAGAACTCTTCATAGTTCAGGCATATGAATTCAATGATGACGGCACATTTGAAAATAGGGTGACGGCAAGACAACAGGATTCTAACATTGATTTAGGATATAATTCTATCACCAACGGAACGTATTCATTGGTAGGGAATAAGCTATCTCTTCAAGAAATTGAATTTTTAACACTTCCTCAAGAAAGTACGGTTTGGTATACTTCTTCTGATAAACTTGTCGGATCGGATTGGAACAGGGAAACAGAAATCACAATTTCCCTACAAAAAAGGAAATCACAATTGGTATTGGATTTTGGTCCATGCCCTCCCAATGCTCAGTGCACCGGTCCCATCACCTTCTTCCGGAGATAGAAATTAAGCGTTCACAAAAAAAAAGCAGACCAATGGCCTGCTTTTTTGCTACAAATAAACCCAATCAATCTATTCTTTTACTTGGTTGAAGAACCTCCCCGGGATCCTGAGGCTCCTTTGCCACCCCGGTGACCTCTTCCGCTTCCGCTACGTTCTTGGATTTCCTTTCGGTTTTCTTTTTTGACTTCCTCCCATTTTGTTTTTTGATCAGGAGTCAGAACTGCCTCAATCTGTTCGTTTTGAACTTGGTTTTGAGCTTGCATTTCTGCTCTTTTTGCCTTTCTATCTTCTTCCATGGCTGCTCTTTGGGCCTCTCTTTTTTGAGCATTGTCAAGGTTGATCATGTAGATTTTTTGTTTCTGATCTTCGGAGAGACCCAATTCCTCTGTCATTTTAGAGGTTATTCTTTCTGCTCTTTGTTCCGGGGTCAAGGATTCCTTTTGTTCTCCTCCTCTTGATCCACCCTGTCCCCTTTGGGCAAAGGCCCCTGCAAATGTCATTGTGAAAATTGCGGCAATCATTAATAACTTTTTCATATCTTTATTTATTTAAATTTTATTTGAAAGGATGACCTTAGAAATTTTGATTTCCCGGACAAATCATTGGAATCTCTAGGTTGTGAATTTGAAGATTAGACTTGGGTAAGGACTCTGGGTTTAATCCGATTTTTGGGAAATACTGTTAACAAATCTTAAATTGGGAAATGAACAGTTTTTATTATTTCGGATATGCGAGCAATCTTGACGCAAGTACCTTGGAAGGAAGGCTCCAATCAAAGCCCTTAAAAATCGGTTTAGCGGTATTGCCTCATTTTGGATTTCGCTTCAACCATCCCAATCCGGATGGATCAGCTAGGGCAAATATTGTATTCAGTGAAAATGAATCCGTTTATGGGCTAATTTTCAAAATCAAAAAGCAGGATATGGATAATTTTTTGATATCTGAACCAGGATATGAATTTGTTGAAAAGGAAGTATTTACAAAGAATGGTAAAATAAATGCCTTTATTTTTATATCAAATCATACCAAAGAAGGGATATTCCCGAAGGAGGAATACTGGAAAGTCATTGTCAAAGGAGGCAAAGCCTGCGGGATTCCCAATACTTACCTTGCCCAGATAATCAACAGGGTTGGAAAAATCTGATTTTCAGAAGATTCAAATCCCGGAATAAACTACAAAAAAAATATCAATTTTTACATCCCGTAGCCCCACTGGCATAATACCGCTCGTCCTCGACAAAAAGTTCTTCCTCCTTTAGTGAAAGTGGAACAGTCAACGGGCTCAATCCTTTTTTGGTAAATGTCAAATTCAGAATTGCTTCAGGACCTTCTCCCACCACTGTCCAATTACCGGACATATTGTTTCTATATTCTGGGTTGATATTTTTCAAGATGCCTCTTTTTTTGACATTGGCAGCAAATGTTCCGTCTTCACAAAGCGTAATTTGGGTTTGCCTCGCTCCGCCAATTACCTCATTATAAGAAATCAACATTTTGTTTGAAAGAAATTCTTTCCAGTCAAAATTTTCATATGGAGACTCAAATGATGGAACCTCAAAGGTACCCTTTTGTAAGAATTCCAAGGCAACTCCTGCCACATACTGAAAATCATCAGCTTTCCCTACAGCTAATACTGTGATACAGGCACCTTGATTTCCACATTTGGTTGCGCCAAAGGCCCTGGATTGCCTTCTAACATAATTCCCATCTGCCACTACTTCTGATTGTAAGGTTTGGTCAGAAATTTTAGGGCTGATTGCTTTAAGTTTCAAATTGTCTGTAATTTCCACTCCTTCTACCCATAAATCCGAAAGTTGCTGAAGATCTGTTGTCTCCCTGCCGAAGACATAAATTTCACCAAAAGAACCATTACCTGAGGTTAATAAAAAAACCTCACTTTCTCGAGGTAAAGCTCCAACCCAACCTCCGGGAACCTGAGAAGTGAATCCAAAACTCGGTGCATATAATGTATCCAGTGAATTGTACATTTTACCGGGCTCAACTCTTTTTTTTCCTGATTGAGCAAAAGAAGGAATATGAAAGAGGGTCACAATCAAGAATATGGATAAGCTTAAATTGTATCTCATAAATAAGGAGTTTTAAAGAAATAAATATAAGCATCAATTTAGAAGAGACCTTCTCTTTTTGAAAATTTGATTCCTAAAATCTTCAGAGGGAATATATTTTGATATCCGACTTCGGGATTTTGTAAAAAAAAGGTTATTTACCTTTATGATTAACCGGTAATCTCATAAAAATCTGTTGGACCGCCCTTTGGATATCAGTTTCTAAATCTGTGGAATATGAAATCTCTTCCTGTGCCCAGCCTCTCCAAAGAAGATTTTGGGTCTTGGTGTCGTACATTTCTATAAAAAGGACACCTTCATCATAGTTTTTTTGGGAAATTTGACCACCTGCAACTGGCACTGCTCCACCCACATAATATCCCGGACCTCCCATTCCAATACCTACACTGACCTGTGGTGCTTGGCTGTATGCTATTCTTTTTTCTATTTGGGTATCGAACAGAAAAACAGCATCAGGATTTTCCACATCAAGTACAAATCCCTTTTTAATCAATTCTTGATTTGCTAAGCCCAGTATATATTTTGCATAAAGCTTATTTCCCTGCCTGTTATCCTCTTCAATGTGTTCCAAATTGATCCAAGCGTAGGTTTTGTATTGCTTCAGATCTACCTTTTTATCCTTGTAAGAATAGGTTTTCATGATAGAGGAGCAAGAGAAAGTCAGTATTGGGATCAATATCAAAATTAAAATAGATCGGAATAAATTTTTCATTGCTTAGATTGACGAATTATGATTTAAAATAAATGAGGACGGCCATGGTTCCGTCCTCAAGGTTTTTTTATTTGGAAATAAATAATTTAATCCTAATTCCCCATGAAAACATAGCCGATGTTTAGAGAAAAAAAGGATTGGGCCAAATCAAAATCTCCTGCCGGAAAACCATATGAATATTTGGCTGAAATTGAAATCCCTGCAAAATAATTAATAGAATAAAACATCCCTACCTGAGGTTGAAATGCAAAACTCCAGGCATTTTCTTCTAATCTCAAAACTCCCATATCAGTAGCTCTCATATTATAAAGTGTACCCACACCTAATCCAACATAAGGATTAATATCATTGCCAGGTTTGAAATAATAATCTCCGGAGAAGAATATGGGAAGCGAATTTACATACCTCCATTGCTTACCGCTCAAAGACCTGTTGTCAACCGTATACGTGGCAAAAGGTCTTTCTTCATAAAAGGTATTCCATCCGGTGGTTATACCAAAACCTAAATTTGGTTTAATAAGTTTTCTATAATCAAATGCAACACCACGCCAGCTAGCTGAGGAAATATAATTGCTAAGATCTCCAGTGGGAATCCCTATAGAATAGGAAATATTAGAATAGGATTGGGCATTTGCCAATCCTAAGGAAAGCATAAAAATCAATGCTGTAAAAACGAATATCTTTTTCATATTAAATTTCAGTTATTTAGTTTCAAATACGGAGACTGAATAAATGATTGGTCAATCGCACCAGTAATCCGATTTACATTTCCTGATCCTGAAAGTATTCCATTTGCTACCATTATCCAAGAGGCTTTTGATAAATTGACAGGAGAATCAATGTTTGGATCAGACATAGTAATAATCATTGATCCGGTGGTAAAACTTGCTACAGGGTAGTAAGGTGGATAATACCATCCCCATCCCGGATAGTAACCTCCCCACCACCAATTGTACCAATAGCTATAAAAAACTGTTGTACTCTTAATAGCACCAGGGGTCAAAACAACGTCAGGCTTATTGCTAATGTCAACCTTTTCCCAACCAAAATTTTCCATGTTTCTATCAATGGATTGAAGAATCGGGATAGCAAATACATCCTTCATAAAAATAAAGGTGGTATCGCCATTCTTAATTTCTACGTCCGTCACTATTTTGTCAGGCAATGAGTATGTGTTTCTAGTTTGGAAATCAAAATCAGGCTCGAATGAGGTAAAGGTAATATCTGTATCCTCATAATAATATGGGCCACCAGGATAGCAATTCCATAAAAGTAAGCTTGCAAAAACTGGTGTAAATACTCTAATTAATCTCTTTTTCATAATAGATGGATATATTTTGGTTTGAACTTAGACATTATTGAATAAAATTCAATGACTTACTAATTCTCATACAAAGGTAACATATTACTAATCATTTTCTATCAAAAGGAAACTTCAATCTTATAAAATGAATTCCAACTTTGGAATGAATAAATCCACATAATTCTTCTATTTTTTTTTTTTATTTAAACAAATTATAGTTGGATAAAATTTTATCCCAATTTCATCATTCAGTTAAGCCTAATAGATTAATTAAATTTAGCAAAACGGGAATAAAAGTTTACCCATATTTCTTTTTTGCGGGGATTCAATTTTTAATTGTAAGCGGAAATAAAAAATAAAACAGAATTTGCGGATTGGAAAAAAATGTTAATCCTCATAATCTTTCTCCTCTAACATCCATTGTCTTTTGAAATCTTTTACGTAGCGAGGACGGATCAAAAGGCGGAGACTTGGATCAAAAGAAAGGTATTTCCAAGACCAGGTCAGGAAAACCATGAGTTTGTTCTTTACTCCCAAAATGGCCATCAGGTGGACAAAAAGCCAAACAAACCAAGCAAAAGAACCTTGGAAGCTTACAAAAGGAAGATCCACTACAGCCATTTTTTTGCCTATCGTGGCCATTGAGCCTAGGTCATTGTATTTGAATGGCTTCCACGGCTTTGCTTCCAAATCATGTTTTAAATTTTTGGCAAGGTTAGCCGCTTGCTGTATGGCTACTTGTGCTACTTGGGGATGTCCCTTTGGAAATTTTTCTTCTGTCTGAACACATTGATCTCCCACGACATAAATATCCTGTTCTTTCACCAATCGGTTGAACTCATCCACCAGTAGTCTTCCGTTTGGCGCTTTTTGGTCATCGTCTACACCAATCAGTGAATTGGCTTTGATCCCTGCAGCCCAAAGTAGGGTGAGGGTTTTGATAGATTCCTGTCCTTTCAATTTCACAGTAAGACCATCATAGTCCTCCACCATGGTATTGAGCAAAACCTCCACTCCGAGCTTCTTCACGTATTCCAAGGCTTTGTCCCTTGATTTTGGGGTCAAGCCATTCAGTAATGAACCGCTAGCTTCGATCAAAATCACCCGCATGTTTTTGAAACTAAGCTGCGGATAATCCCTTGGCAGAACCTTATTCCTTAATTCTGCAATTGAACCTGCAAGTTCCACTCCCGTAGCACCGCCACCTACAATAACCACGTTCATGATGGGCTTTCGTTCATCCTCATTTTCGATGTTGACGGCACGTTCATAATTAGAAATGATTTTATTTCTGATATACAGTGCCTCAGAAGTCGATTTCATCGGAGCACAGAATTTTTGGATGTTTTGATTTCCAAAATAATTGGTGTTGGCACCTTGGGACAAAATCAGAATATCGTATTGAATAGTACCTAAATTGGTGTGGATGGTTTTATTTACTTTATCAATTTCCCTGACCACAGCCATCCTGAAAATTACATTTGGGGTCTTATGAAAAAGCCTTCTGAGCGGGAAAGAAACCGCACTTGGAGAAAGTGCCGCAGTAGCTACCTGATAAAGTAAAGGTTGGAATTGATGGTAATTGTTTTTGTCTAATAGAATGACCTGATATTCGGAATGGGCTATTTTTTGGGCTATTTTTAGACCCGCAAACCCTGCCCCAACAATTACAATCCTTTTATGTTTTGGCTGTGGTATATTGGGTATAGGATGATTTTCAGAAAGGTGCATGATAAAAGTCATTAATATAAAATATTGGTAAATCTATTAATTTTTGACTTAGAATTACCGTTCCAAGAAGATTTGTTAGCATTGGTTTTCTTTGTTTTTAGGCCATTTAAAAAGATTTATTAATTTTACCCACCTTTTAAAATAGATTAGAAATGGGAAGAGCATTTGAATTCAGAAAAGAAAGAAAATTTAAACGTTGGAGTCAGATGTCCAAGGTCTTCACGCGCCTTGGAAAAGAAATAGTAATGGCTGTCAAAGCAGGCGGTCCAGATCCAAGCAATAACACCAAACTCCGAACTGTAATCCAAAATGCGAAAGGTGCTTCCATGCCGAAAGACAGGATTGAAGCAGCTATAAAAAGGGCCTCAAATAAGGACGAGAAAAATTATGAGGAGATTGTCTATGAAGGATATGGCCCATATGGTGTAGCAGTAATCATCGAAACCTCCACAGACAATATCAACAGAACAGTCGCCAATATCAGAAGTTATTTTACCAAATCCGGAGGATCTTTGGGAACATCAGGTTCTGTAAGCTTTATGTTTACCAAAAAAGCGGTTTTCCGCTTTGCCCAAAAAGACCTGGATATAGAGGAGTTGGAGTTGGAATTGATCGACCATGGTCTTGAGGAAATTGACGAAAATGAAGGTGAAATTTTTGCCTACACAGAATTTGAGGATTTCGGCAAAATGCAAAAAGCCCTTGAAGACATGCAAATTGAAGTAATCAATGCTGATTTCCAGTGGTTTCCTGCCACCACAGTCGAACTTACAGAAGAACAGGAGGAAGAAATCAACAAAATGATCGAAAGACTTGAAGAGGACGATGATGTCAACCAAGTATTTACCAATGTTGCTTAGTATTACCCAAAAACCACCCTTTCACATTATTTTAATCTTTACCG
Source organism: Aquiflexum sp. (assembly GCF_977115555.1). Taxonomy (NCBI): domain Bacteria; kingdom Pseudomonadati; phylum Bacteroidota; class Cytophagia; order Cytophagales; family Cyclobacteriaceae; genus Aquiflexum; species Aquiflexum sp. The sequence goes on along the minus strand of NZ_CDSBKL010000023.1, from coordinate 7,783 downwards.
CTGATCATCCATGACCGGAACAATGAGTTTTCCAAAAAGAAAGAATATCCAAGACCAACAGAGACAAAATTTAGTAATTGTAGGAAGTAGAAATCCGGTAAAAATCAGTTGCACAGATGGAGGTTTTCATCAGGTATTTGAAGGCACTTACCTTGTCGAAGGTCTGAATGTAAGTTCAAATATTGAGGCGCAGCCAATTGGTGATGAACAAACTTTCAAAGGTGCATTGAACAGGGCCAATAACTCCAAAATGGTTTTCCCTGAGGCGGATTTTTGGGTTGGGATAGAAGGAGGAGTTGAAAAATTCCAAGGAGAAATGGCTGCTTTTGCTTGGGTTGTCATTGTCGATAAAAAAGGTAAAATCGGCAAAGCCAAGACTTCCCTGTTTTTCTTACCAAAGGCAATTGCTGATATGGTAGAAGCCGGAATGGAACTCGGAGATGCTGACGATGAATTTTTCAAGCGGGAAAATTCGAAAGAAAAGGACGGAGCGGTGGGCATTTTGACCAAAGGAGCATTGGATAGAAAAAATTATTACCAACAGGCAGTCATATTGGCTTTGATCCCTTTTCTGAAAGAAGAGTTATATTAGTTTATTTCGGATTCCTGATTGATTTATGATTTGATTAAAAAATAATGCCTTTAGTAATAATGTCTAAAGACAAAAAAAGCCAAAAGAATTAAACCTTTCTGAGCCTTGATTTAAAGTTCCATCTTATAATTCTTTCTTTAAATACCTATTTGGAGAAGAATAATTTGGATAAAAATAAATTGATTTCAAACATTTTTGGATTGATGGAAGTTATGCAAATAATCAAAAAAGAAGGTCTTAACAGATCAAAAAACATTTCAGATAAATAGCAGGATGTGTTTGGTCACCACAACAGTCAACTATAATTTTTAAAGAGCCCCTTCGAGGGCTCATTTTATTTTGAGGTTATTCAAAAAGTTTTCCAAAGCCTTTCTCCAATCGGGATCTGCATCCCAAACAGGACCGATATATAATTCATTACGGACCAAAAAACGGATATAATATTTCACTACAATTCTGTCTTCGTTTTCAAGATTATCAGTGGCCAAGCCCATATTTTCCATCAGGTCAGCTTCCCTTGCCTCCACCCTCATCAAAACAAATTGGACACGCTCACTTATCAATTCTGCGTCGGACTTAGGGCTTGTTAGGAATTCCACCTGATGAGGGTACAATTGAGTAAAAATGGCCTGTAACCCATTTTTTTCAGCATTTTGCTCAGCAAGGATACTCTCTTCAGATTTCCCCAATAGATCGTATCTGAAAGTATTCAGGTAGCCGCTTTCACCTGCAGAACCTGAAAGAGGGATTCCCAATTTGAATACATCCAAGTTGAGTGGATTTCTATTCAGGTATCTTTGAGCCGCGGAGGCAGTCGCATTGGCACCGGATGGAAACTCCGGTACTTCCAATACCATCAGGTTTTTGGATTTGATATTTTTGCCGATTGCATTCAGGGATTCTTTTAGCGGCTCGATCCCCTGTGCATCCATACTCCACATACCATTTGTAGGGATCATATTTTTATTATTCGAAAAAGGCCCAATGTTCAATGCCAGGCTTCCATTGGCTTTTCTTGTAAGAATCACAATAGAGGATACCATCCTTTTAGAAAACATTGCTGCAAAACCTGCCTGGACTTCTTCTGATATGGCTACATCTTCAAGTTCATAATAAGCCACCGGGTCACCTCCTGCCGATACCAAGGCGGAATGGGTCTCCCTGGCTAATGCTTCCCAAGACATAGGTGGCCTGGCCTGAGGTGAATTGGAAATGAGCACCACAGATTTACCATCCAAAAAAGTCTCAGGAAGAGAATTCTGAGCCATACTTGGTCTTTGGAAAACAAAAACCAATAGCAAGGCAAAAAGATATTTCATAAGTGTTAAGATTCGAGCGATTATATCTTACTATTTTTACGAATATACATAACGGACCAATTTAAACAGACATATGAATAATTTATTGAAATTTTTAATGCTATTTTTTCTTGTGGCCCCTACGGCTCTGAAAGCACAAAAAATCGACCAAGTTAAATTGCTCAAAGACATCGAATACCTTTCTTCGGATGAGCTGGGTGGAAGAAAACCGCTTTCGGAAGGTAATCTTAAAGCTAGAAAATACATTCAGGAAAGGTTTCAGTCATTGGGACTCAAATCTCAATACCCTGATTTTACTCAATACTTTGATTTTCGAAACAGCCGAGAAGGAAAACTATATGAGAAAGCGGCCAATATTGTTGGCTTTATCGGAGGAAAAGAAACTGAGAAGCTGATTGTGGTCATTGCACACTATGACCATATCGGCATGGATGGTGAAAAAATCTTTAATGGTGCTGATGACAACGCATCAGGAGCAGCAGGAGTATTGGCTTTGGCAGAGTACTTCTCCAAAAACCGCCCCAGGCACTCCATGTTGTTTGTGGCATTGGATGCTGAGGAGATGGGACATCAGGGAGCAAAAGCATTGGTCAATGACTTCCCATTCCCCATTGGTCAAACTGTGCTCAACATCAATATGGATATGATCAGTAGAAATGTTGACGGTGAAATCTATGCAGTAGGAACGTATCATTATCCGCAATTGAAACCAACTGTAGAAAAGGTTGCTGCAGGAAGGTTTCCAAAATTATTGTTTGGGCATGATGTACCGGGACAAAAAGGCGATTGGACCAACGCCTCAGACCATTCCCAGTTTCATAAAAATGGAATCCCATTTCTATATTTTGGAGTTGAAGACCATGAAGATTATCATAAAGAAACGGACACATTTGAGCGGATTCAACCAGAATTTTATACTGCATCTGTGGAGTTGATTTTGGATATCCTCATCGCTTTTGATCGGGAACTGACAAAGGATTAGGCTTTTACAATTTAGAAATTGGTATATTTAATTTTAAAATCAATAGTTAGCTTTGGCCAAAACAGACTTTATCACACGTTTTTTGATTTGGAGGCTTCGCCACCTAAGTACCAAAAACTTTGTCTTGATAGTCAGTGGGTTGATAGGAGTTTTTTCGGGCTTTGCCGCAGTGATTTTAAAGGGTTTGGTTCATGCCATCCAAGAATTGCTCACCAACAACTTTTATGAGGAATATGCCAATTTTTTCTATATCATATATCCCATTATCGGTATTTCCCTTGCATACTTGATTGGCCGATATGTCTTTAAGGATATAGGAGGCCATGGTATCCCGGACATTTTGCATATTATTTCCAAAAAAAGCAGTTTGATCCCGAGGGTGAAAATGTACAGCCGTGTGATCACTTCCGCACTTACAGTAGGATTTGGTGGATCAGTTGGTCTAGAAGCTCCTATTGTTGTAACAGGGTCAGCGATAGGATCAAATGTTGGAGTATTGATGCACCTCAATGCCAAAAAAAGGACACTATTGATAGGTTGTGGGGCTGCCGGAGCCATTTCAGCCATCTTTGGTGCGCCTATTGGTGCGGTGATTTTTGCAATTGAAGTGATCCTGATGGAAGTAAGCATTGGAAGCTTTATTCCTTTACTGATTGCTTCGGTAACAGGCGCACTTACTTCCATTCTTTTGCAAGGAAATGAAAGTACGTTCAATTTTTCCATATCTGAGGAATTTGTTGCCTCACATGTACCATATTATTTTGGATTGGCTGTTTTTACTGGTTTTGTTTCACTATATTTTAGTAGAACCATCTTAAGTACAGAAGGATTTCTGGATAGATTCGATGAGCCTTTCCTAAAACTTCTTTATGGTGGAGCGTTTTTGGGATTGATTCTGTTTATTTTCCCTCCCATTTATGGTGAAGGATATGATACTCTCAATCACCTCGTATCTGGTCAACCTAATAATATTCTCTCTAAGAGTCCCTTTTTTTCAGAGATCGATAATCCATATTTCATCATCTTATTTTTGTCAATGATCATATTGATCAAGCCTATTGCTTCCGCCATCACTATTGGTAGCGGAGGAAGTGGCGGTGTTTTTGCCCCTTCTCTTTTTGTAGGAGGAGTTGCAGGCTTCCTGTTTGCCTACACGGCCAACCTTTTCAATTTGCCTATTGAACTTCCCTTGGCTTCGTTTACCTTGGTGGGGATGTGCGCTGTCATGAGCGGGGTGCAACATTCCCCCCTTTCAGCAATATTTTTAATTGCAGAATTGACAGGAGGATATGAACTTCTGATTCCACTGATGCTAGTTTCTTCCATTTCTTATGTCACTACCACCTATTTTGATAAAGATTCGCTGTATAAAAAACAACTGATTGCCAAGGGAACCTATCTCCCCTCCACCAAAGACGAGGAGGTTCTTGACCTTATGGACATTAAAAAAATCATGGAAACAGACCTCTTGCCTGTTTCTCCGGAAGCCAACCTCGGAGACCTATGTGAATTGGTTAAGCTTTCGAAAAGGAATATTTTCCCGGTAGTGAATGACAATGGGGATTTAAATGGGATAGTCACTTTGGATGATATCAGAGAGCTCATGTTTGATGCCGAAAGCCAGAAAACACTGAAAGTCAAGCAACTGATGCATTCTCCCCCTGAAGTGATAAACAGTAACGAAAATATGCAAAATGTGATGGAAAAGTTCGAAAAATCAGGTGCTTGGAACCTTCCTGTGACCGATTCCGGAAAATACCTTGGATTCATCTCAAAAGCACGGATTTTCAATGCATACAGGAAGAAATTGATCCGTCAAAATCAAGAATAACCCTATCAAAATCAGGTATACTTTTTCGGATTTATCCACCTCAAAAAAATACAATGATTTTGTAAATTTCTCATTTACAGATAATTATCCACAAAATCACATAAAAGTAAAAGGTATTAACTTATTGATTATCAGTATTTTATGGCCTATTTTAAAGGTTGTGTGGAAAAGTATTCGAAAATGTGGATAAAAAAGGCTTGCATTTTTAGATATGTCATTACGTGCTGATATCGAAGTTTTTGAAAAATCACATTCTCTTTTCAGTACAATTTTTATTCCAAAGTAAATTTTTTAATGTGTCTTAATGATGGAAGTTTTTGCGAATTCTTTGAAACAAAAAAGTTAAGATGAAATACTATAATTTGATTTCCAAATTTACTGTTCAGATAATCAATGAATTTCTAAAAAATATGCAAATTTAACAGGCTGAATACAAATTCCCTTTACAATTAAAAGAAACCCTTTAAAGGAAAGACCTAATGAAAATATCACAAAAAAACTATCTCCACTAAGAGATAGTTTTTTTTAGACTGTCTTTGCTTTATCCATTTGGTAGATAATATCCTCGTAGTCCAACTTATCCCAATTTTGGGAAATTAAAGGATTTGACATGACCTTGTCCATGATTCTTTCCTGCAGCTTCCCTTGGGCGTAAGCTTCAGAGTAGGGCATATTCGAAAATGTTACCATCGTATATAGTGGGATCCATTCATGTGGATATAAACTATGCAGCTTGGCTTCTATTTTTCTCCTAATCTGAAACTTTGGATCTGCCACTTCATTTTTCATTTCTTCGAAATTTTCCATTGCAAGTTGGCAAATGGCGTCAGTATCCTTTTTCCTCTTTTTCTGGAATTTGGCAAATACCAATTCCCAAGCATTTGTTCCAAACTTTTCTATCAACTCATCCAATATGAAACAATCCTCAAATCCGCAATTCATACCCTGACCATAAAAGGGAACCATTGCATGTGAAGCATCCCCAATCAGAAGGGCACTTTTGAGCATCCAAGGGTAACATTCAATATTGATCAAGGAAGCAGTGGGGTTTTTGAAGTATTCCACTTTCAGATTGGGCATCATCTTGTAGGCATCATCGAAGTAGGTTTCAAAAATGCTTTCGACATCTTTTTCATCTCTGATATTTTCAAAACAAACACGCTCCCCGTCAAATGGTAAAAAGAGTGTACAGGTAAATGATTTGTTTGGATTGGGCAAGGCAATGAGCATAAAACTTCCCCTTGGCCAGATATGCAATGCATTGGGATCCATGGCAAATTCACCGGATTCGGTCGGAGGAATGCTGAGTTCCTTGTATCCATGGGTAATGTATTCTTGCTTGTAATTGAACCGTACCTGCTTCAACATCGCATTGCGGAGGGCCGAATAGGCCCCGTCAGACCCAATGATAACCTTGGAGGTAAGTTTCTCCTGATTTCCCTCACTGTCACTTACCGTCAATTCATTGCTCCTCAAGTCGACTTCTTCGACCTTATGTTCGAAAAACAAATTGACACCAACCTCGTCTGCTTCATCTATCAACAGTTGGTTGAACCCTCCCCGGGAAATTGAATATATGGCCTGCCCTTCTTTTCCGTAGGGAATGAAGCTCGTTTTACCATGCTCGTCATGGATTTTGCGTCCATACATAGGGATGGTAAGAGGGAGAACTTTTTCTTTTAACCCGACTTTTTCCAAGGCATTCCATCCCCTGTCGCTCAAAGCCATATTGATTGACCTTCCTTCTTCCTTGTATTGGCCTTTTCGGTTATCGGGTCTCTTTTCGTAAACATTTACGTCAAGACCTCTTTTTTTCATATATATGCTCAACAATGATCCGATAAGACCGGAACCAAGGATGCTGATTTCATTATTTTTCATGGTTTGAGAGATACTATCCGCTCGGTTAGGCGAATTTGTGAAGGGATTGTTCTAGGATTCTAGCAAACCTATAAACATCCATAAAGCTGTTGTATAATGGTGTGGGCGCAATTCTAATCACGTTTGGATTTCTCCAATCTCCGACTATTGCATTTTGGTAAAGTTCATCAAAGACTGCTTTTCCGCCTTTTTTGACGAGCAAAGATAATTGACAGCCTCTTTCATTGGTATTTTTGGGCGTAATTATTTCAATAACACCTCGTTCACCGTTGATTTCCTGGAGTAAAAACTCCAGATAACCTGTTAAAAGTTCACTCTTTTGCCTAAGTCTATCCATACCTGCTTCCGTAAAAATATCCAAGGAAGCCTGATGTGCTGCCAAAGCAAGCACATTGGAATTAGCCAATTGCCAACCATCTGCACCAAACATGGGCTTGAATCCCTTTTCCATCTTGAAGCGCTCTCCTTCATCATGTCCCCACCATCCCGCAAATCTCGGCAGATCGGGACTTTCAGCATGGCGCTCATGGACAAATATCCCGGAGATATTTCCAGGACCTGAATTCATGTATTTATAGCTGCACCAAGTAGCAAAATCCACACCCCAATCATGAAGATGTAAAGTAACGTTTCCGGCAGCATGAGCCAAGTCAAATCCTACTTTGGCCCCGGCCGCATGTCCTGCAGCGGTTATGGCTTTCATGTCAAAAACCTGTCCGGTATAATATTGCAGGCCGCCCATCATCACCAAAGCCAATTGGTTCTGATTTTCTGCGATGGTTTTGAGGATATCTTCTGTCCTCAGGATATGCTCGCCATCGCGGGGCTTTAGCTCTACGATAGTCTGATTCGGTTCCAAACCATGGAACTTTACCTGTGTCTCGAGCATGTACATATCGGAGGGAAAAGCACCTGCCTCGGTAATGATCTTAAATTTTTGTTTGGTAGGCTGATAAAATGATACCATCAAAAAATGAAGGTTTGAGCTGAGGTTGTTCATCGCCACCACTTCGTGTTCATGGGCGCCCACGATCTCTGGCAAAGCAGGTTTTGATTTTTTGCGGATATGATACCAAGCATCTTCTCCATGAAAATGCCCATCTACAGCCATATCAGCCCAATTATCCAATTCCTTTTGGATGTATGCTTGGGCAGATTTTGGTTGTAAACCGAGGGAA
>NZ_CDSBKL010000022.1:0-22328 GCF_977115555.1 Aquiflexum sp. | reverse complement strand
TCCTTCAAATTTGGTGTTGGAGGAAATTGGAATTGGAAAAAGTGGTACATCACAAACAAAAGCTGAGAATATCCTTCCGTATTCATTGAAAATTTCTTCCATCAAAAACCCTGATTTTGGAAATGAAATAGTCCTTGAACCTGAAATAAATTTTAATAGGAATAAAGAAAGGCATCTTTTTGAACTTTTGGAAAACCAAACTGAAAGAATCAAAAAACTCAGAAGATGTTCCCGATGCGTATTGCCCGAAACTTTTCCTTTTATAGTTTTTGACCATGAAGGGGTTTGCAATTATTGCAAAAATTACAAACCAAAAAACAAAGCTAAAAACCTGGATGAATTACGGGAAATTGTCGCGCCATATAGAAAAAATTCATCGCAGGCAGATTGCATTGTTCCTTTTAGTGGAGGTAGAGACAGTACCTTTGCACTCCATTTGGTCAAAAAAGAATTGGGTTTGAATCCGATTGCTTTGACCTATGATTGGGGAATGGTCACTGATTTGGCACGGAGAAATATTGCAAGGGTATGTGGTAAGTTGGGGGTGGAAAATGTCGTTGTGGCTGCTGACATTCATTGGAAAAGGCAAAACATCAAAAAGAACATTGAGGCTTGGCTTCGCAAACCTGCTTTGGGAATGATCCCGCTATTTATGGCAGGGGATAAGTATTTCTTCTTTTATACAGATAGGCTCAAAAAGCAAACTGGTATCAACCTGAATATCTGGGGAGTCAATCACCTGGAAAATACAGACTTTAAAGTCGGTTTTGCGGGATTGAAACCGAACTTTGAAAAGAAGAGAATATTTTCCCTTTCCATTGCCAATCAATTAAATCTTTTTGGGTTTATCGGAAAAGAAGTGCTTTCAAATCCCGCTTACCTCAACCAATCCGTTTTAGATAGTTTGGGCTCATTTGCTGTCAGGTATTTGGCTCCCAAGAAGGATTATGTTCAATTGTTTGATTATTATCCTTGGGATGAAAATGAGATTAACAGCCTTATTTTGTCTGATTATAATTGGGAAAAATCACCGGACACAACATCAACCTGGAGGATAGGGGATGGGACGGCAGGTTTTTATAATTATATCTACTACACAGTAGCTGGTTTTTCTGAAGTGGACACTTTCCGGTCAAACCAAATACGGGAAGGAATGATAAGCAGGGAGTCAGCATTGAAAATGGGAGAAACCGAGAACCTTCCGCGTTTCGAAACGATTCGATGGTACCTTGAAATCTTAGGTATTGATTTTCAGGAAGCTATCAAAAAAATCAATGCCATTCCTAAACTTTATTAATGGATTTATCAATAAATTGCGAACAGTTTATTGGGATGCCTGTTTAAAAAAGCGAGTGTCCATCTTTGGAAAGTATAATGGGTTTTTATAATTATAAAGAGTCTGACATTTTTCTGGAAACCGAATTGCATACTGAAGTTCGGATTCCCAATGAAATTCCTCCCGGTTTGCAAAGTTTTATTAAAAAACACCTGAAAGGATTTCAGAAAGAAATTTTCGTCGTTGAATCTCATTTGGAAGAAAGTTCATTTGAAACAGGTTCACTTTCCTGCCTGATTGTCTTGCCTAAGCTCAATGATTTTTCTGACCCCAACTTGTTTTTCTCGAATGCAAACCAAAGCCTTGAATTTGGTAATTTGTTGATTGGGTCGGTGGAGACTTACAAAAACAGGAAAGAACGTATTGCAAAAAAACATGCTCCTCTATTTGCCAAAATGGTATATGCATGGGATACAGTAGTCCTTCGGGTAATTCCAAAATTACCCTTGATTGGGAAATTGCATTACATGATTACCAAAGGAAAGGGGAAATTGATGTCCGATGTCGAAGCAATGGGAAGGTTGTATGCGGCGGGATTTGAATTGATAGATCAGACAGAAATTGATTCCAAGTTATATTTTGTGGCGAGGAAATCCGGAAGCCCGATAAAAAACACTAACCCAACATATTGGCCAATAGTAAAACTCAACAGAGTAGGAAAGGGAGGAGAAGAGTTTTTGGTTTATAAATTTCGGACCATGTATCCATATTCCGAATATTTACAGGATGTCGTCTATCAACAAAATAATTTGACTGATGGAGGGAAATTCAAGGATGATTTCAGGATATCCCGGTTTGGTAAATTTCTTCGAAAATTCTGGCTTGATGAGCTTCCTATGGTTTGGAATCTTCTAAAAAGCGATATCAAATTGGTCGGTGTCAGACCTCTCAGTAAGCAATACTTTAACCTTTATCATGCTGAATTGAAGGAGAAAAGAACCCAATTTAAGCCCGGACTGATTCCTCCGTATTACGCTGATATGCCAAAGACATTGGAAGAAATCATGGAGTCAGAAATGCGCTATTTGGAGGCTTATTCCAATTCGCCCATCGCCACTGATTTTAAGTATTTTTTCAAAATCCTAAAAAACATCCTTTTCAAAGGAGCAAGGAGCAGGTAGGCAGTTTTCAGTAGGCAGTCGCAGTTGTTAACATTTTTTGGTTTCTTTCAACCTTCCAATCTTCCAATTTTTTCTAACTTCCCTTAATCAGAGGATTGAATTCAAAGTCTTCGGTGCATAATAGTCGAATTTTTTTGGCAATAAAATCCTCATGTCTGCAATTGATAATGTAATTTTTTTCCATTGAAATGATAGAGGAGGGCACACTCAGCACAGCGGTATTCTCTTCATGATACCATTTGTCACCGATTTTTTGGCAATAAGGATATGAAATCCGTTTATGCCAATCAATATCCAATGAGCTGACCGATATATCCAAAACAGAAACCGAATCCTCAATTTCTATGACCATTACCTTAAAAAGATGGTTTAAACCTTCACTACTTCGGTGCACGACATTTTCTAAACAAGCCAAAGCCCTGTTTGCAGCAGCGTAAATCACAAAATTTCCATTTGAATTCCACCTGCTTGCATTTCCGGAAGCTTTCAACTCATGGGCATACTCCGCGAGACAAATTCTATAAACAAGCATTCTAAGAGAAATCACCGTGGGCAATGCTTTCCAATTCTTCAATTATCAAGTCAATCCCACCACTTGTTTGGAGCAGCGCATACGGGATTTCGTTGTCTAAACCCATAGCTGGCTTTTTGAGCCAATTATTAAAGAATTGGGGCGTTCCAAAAACCTTTAAACCAAGAATCCTCATTTTATTGAGTTTTAAAACCTGTTCACTTGATATAGGATTCAGCCTTTTTTCCTCCTTTTGATAATTTTTAAGTGTTTTGGTGGAAAACTGTAAAAGCGAAGAAAACTCATCATAAGGGATCATTAATTGATCGGCAAGCTCAAATGCCCAATCCACTTCAATCCCTTTATGGGCACAAAGAACAATTGAAAAGTCGTCGATTGGTTGATCCAAAAATCCAACTGACTTAAATGTGTTGGATTTTTTAGGTTTTAATGCTTTTTCCATTTGATCAGTTTATTAAAAATAAAAATAGGAAAAATTTCTATTTAAATTAGAAATTTTTCCTGTTTATTTTTCACCTGCCCTAAACCATCCAACTTTACAACCTTAGAACCTTCCCAACCTTTCCATTTTTTTATCTCGGTTCCACCAGAATCTCAAAATCATCAAAATATGCCTGCCCACTTGTTCCGGGCATCATGACCGCAAAGGGTATTATAAATATTGTCTTTCTGCTAAAATTGGGGAGTCTCAATTCCAAAACATGGTTTTCTAATTTCCCATTTACCGGATTAGTTTCTGTGGTTAGAAGGTGAGATTCATTGGTAGTAGCTCCGGTATTACCAATTTTGGTGTCGTAAACCCTCATCGCTATTGCTACTCCGGGTCCTTGCAGATTTTCTGCGTTGACTTTTGTACGCAAAATGACCGTGGCCCCTTCAGGAATATTTGGCACTTCCAGCTCTTTATAGATGTATCCTGTGTTTTGGCCATTTCCTGAAGATGAAATCCCCAAATACGTGGTGCTGAATGAATTTGGATGAATTCCTCTTGAAAATTGGTATCTGCCATTGTCATTAGAGAATCTCCACAAAAGGTCGGATAATTCATTTTTGAAAAAAACAGGATTCTGAGTGAAATTTTGCCCGAAATCAATGCACTGCTCATTGGCGGCTAACCTGTCAAACAATTCGTCTATATAATATTCTCTAAGTTCAGGTTCATTTTCCTTATATATATTGAAATTATTGAAGGTAATAGACATCATTGACAATGGTTTGCCATTACACATCAGAGCATTATCAGGTTGTAAATTTAAAAAAGCACGCCCCATTAAATGGAAAAACAGATTTTCTCTTTCAATATCTGTTTTATTGGCCCAATCACAAATCCCGGGAGATTTTGAGATTTGTATGGTTCTTTTACCGGAAACAGGATGTTTGATAATTCCAAGTCCACAATATTCAGATCCATCCTGTAGTGTAAGTTTATCCACATAGACAAGGTCTAAGTTGGAAAAGTCAAAGTTGAAGCCTCTCAGTTTGGCTTCTACTTCAAATTTGTCTAGAAATATTTTTAGATCAGGAAACTCTTCCTTGGTTATTTCAGGGACATTATCTTCTGATTGATTACAGGCTTGAAAAGCTAAAAAAACCACTAAAACTAAAACGAGTTTGAAAGAATATCTCATGGCTAACGGGGTTTATGTTAGAAATTAGTGATTTTACGTTTAAACTTTTATTTAAGTTTTAATTATAAAGACTTAATTTTTTAAAAAAAACTCCGACATACAAATTTAATTGGAGGTCGGAGTAAATGATTTTTAATATTCTAAAAGGAAGCTTATAATAACTTCTCTATTGCCTCTTCCAAAACTTTGATTTTGGATTCGGCATCGGCTAGTTTTTTTCTTTCCACCTCGATCACTTGGGGAGGGGCGCCGGCCACAAATCGCTCATTGCTGAGTTTTTTGAGGACTGTATTCAAAAATCCTTTGGTATAATCAAGTTCCTTTTGTAGGGTCTCTTTTTCTTTTTCCACATCCAATTTATCCCCCATCGGTATAAAACACTCATCTGCTTTTACCACAAAACTCATGGCATTGTCCACTTTTTCACCAAAAGAAAGCTCGGATAAGTTTGCCAACTTTTTCAGCACAGCTTCAAAATTCCTGTAAAGTGCTTCATGTTTGGTATTCACTGTAAGTGAAAATGCCTCTTTGGGAGAAATTCCTTTTGAAGCCCTTGTATTTCTGATTTGGGATACCACCTCAAAAATCTGCGATGCTTCTGAAATAAGTTTGGTATCAAAGCTTTTTGGCTTTGGCCATGAGGAAACAATCAGTGCTTCTTCTGTTTTTCTGTCCTTGATCTGATGCCAAAGTTCCTCGCTGAGGAAAGGCATAAATGGATGAAGGATTTTCAGGATGTCTTCAAAGAAAACAATCGTCCTGTCATAGGTTTTTTGATCTATAGGCTGTTGATAGGCAGGCTTGATCATTTCCAAGTACCAAGAACAAAAGTCATCCCATACAAGCTTGTAAGTAGCCATCAGTGCATCAGAGATTCTGAACTTGGTGAAGTGGTCTTCTATTTCTGTCAAAGCTTCATTGAACCGGTTTTCAAACCAGTTGATGGATGCTAGATTTTCATCTCCGCTTAGATTTTGATCAATTTCCCATCCCTGAACCAAGCGATAGGCATTCCAGATTTTGTTGGCAAAATTTCTTCCTTGTTCGACCAATTTCTCATCATAGGGAAGATCATTTCCCGCAGGAGAACTGAAAAGCATCCCAGTGCGGACTCCGTCAGCACCAAAATTTTGGATCAGGTCAAGTGGATCTGGCGAATTGCCAAGAGACTTGGACATTTTCCTGCCGAGTTTGTCCCGAACAATTCCTGTGAGGTAGACATTGCTGAAGGGTTTTTCACCCGTATATTCATATCCGGCGATGATCATTCTGGCTACCCAGAAAAAGAGAATTTCAGGAGCAGTGACCAGGTCATTGGTAGGGTAGTAGTATTTCAGGTCTTCATTTTTCTCTCCTGTGGTAAAGATATCCGTGTCGAACACAGATATCGGCCAAAGCCAGGAAGAAAACCATGTGTCCAAAACGTCCTCATCCTGTTTCAGGTCTTCCATGGAATAAGAGGTATTGAATTTTTCATTTGCTAATTTCAGGGCTTCCTCTTTTGTTTTGGCAACAACATATTCTCCGTTTGGAAGGTAAAAAGCAGGGATTTGATGTCCCCACCAGAGTTGGCGTGAGATACACCAATCACGTACATTTTCCATCCAAGAGCGGTACATGTTCTTGAACTTGGGTGGGTGGAGTTGGATGATATCGTCCATTACTGCGCTGAGGGCAGGTTTGGTGATATCTTCCATTCTGAGAAACCATTGAAGTGAAAGCTTAGGTTCTACGACCGCATTTGTTCTTTCAGAATGTCCGACGTTTGATTTGTAATCCTCTATTTTTTCAATTTGGCCGGCTTCATCCAAAAGCTTGGCAATTTTCTTTCTTGCTATAAATCGGTCTTCACCGATCAGAATCTGGGCTTTTTCATTCAGCGTCCCATCATCATTGAGGATGTCTATGACAGGGAGCTTGTGTTTGATACCAAGTTCATAGTCATTGATATCATGGGCAGGAGTGACTTTGAGGCAGCCCGTACCAAATTCCATGTCCACGTATTCGTCTTCGATGATCGGAATGGCACGGTTGATCAAAGGGATGATGGCCTTTTTACCTTTCAGGTGTGAGAATCTCACATCATTTGGATTGATACAGATAGCCACGTCTGCCATGATGGTTTCAGGACGTGTAGTAGCAATGGTCAGGTATTCATTATCCGTTCCTTCGATTTTATAATGGATGTAATACAGTTTGGACTGTATTTCTTTCATGATCACTTCGTCATCCGAAAGTGCGGTTTTGCCCTGTGGATCCCAATTGACCATGCGGATGCCACGGTAGATTTTTCCTTTCTTGTGCAAATCCACAAAAACCGAAATCACAGCATCGCTCAGGTCAGCATCCATGGTGAATTTGGTCCTGTCCCAATCACAGGAAGCCCCCAATTTCTTGAGCTGCTCGAGGATGATTCCTCCGTATTTTTCTTTCCATTCCATCGCATATCTGAGGAATTCCTCGCGGGAAATGGATTTTTTGTCAATGCCTCTTTCCTTGAGCATGGCTACAACTTTGGCTTCCGTGGCAATGGATGCATGGTCAGTACCCGGAACCCAACAGGCGTTTTTGCCTTCCATGCGGGCTTTTCGGATCAATACATCCTGAATCGTATTGTTGAGCATGTGTCCCATGTGGAGCACTCCGGTGACGTTTGGCGGAGGGATGACGATGGTATAGGGCTCTTTGGTAGGGTCTACTTTGGAGGAGAAAAATTTGTTTTCCATCCAATAGGCATACCATTTGGACTCGGTTGCTTCAGGACTGTATTTGGTAGCTAATGACATATCTGGTTTTAAGCTTTGTAAAACTTCAAGGCGCAAAATTAACAGAAAATCCTTAGCCAATACTGATTAGCTCCGGATTTGGCTGACAAATGAAGAGTTGATTTGCTCTGAAAAAGAAAAAGACTTGGATAAAATAAAAACCGGAGAAGTTTCCCCGGTTTTATGATCACTTTGAAAGCTATGAAATTCTATTTCTTAATCACCGAAAAATCAAAAGTTTCCAAAAACTTGGTGGTATAATTCCCTTTTTTAAATTCTTCATCTTCCAACAAAGCGATGTGGAATGGAATGGTTGTTTTGATGCCATCGATGACAAATTCCTCCAAGGCTCTTTTCATCCTTACGATTACTTCTTCTCTAGATTGGCCACTCACGATTAGCTTTGCAATCATGGAGTCATAGTTTGGCGGAATGACATATCCTGCATAGACGTGGCTATCAACCCTGACTCCTCTTCCTCCTGGCATGTGCAGGTTCAGGATTTTTCCCGGACTTGGTCTGAAGCCATTTGTTGGATCTTCAGCATTGATCCGGCATTCCATGGCGTAGAGTTTGGGGAAGTAGTTTTTACCGGAGATTTTTTCACCCGCTGCAACTTTGATCTGTTCTTTGATCAAGTCAAAATCAGTAACTTCTTCCGTAATCGGATGCTCTACCTGGATACGGGTATTCATTTCCATAAAGTAGAAGTTGCGGTGCTTGTCGACTAGAAACTCCACAGTACCTGCGCCTTCATAAGCAATGGCTTCGGCACCTTTGACTGCGGCTTTGCCCATAGCTTCCCTCAGTTCATCGGTCATAAATGGGGAAGGGGTCTCTTCCACTAATTTCTGATGTCTTCTTTGTATGGAGCAATCTCTTTCGGATAAGTGACAGGCTTTGCCAGTGCTGTCACCTACAATCTGAATTTCGATGTGTCTTGGTTCTTCGACATATTTTTCGAGGTATAGCGCATCATTTCCAAAAGCAGCACCTGATTCCTGGCGCGCATCATCCCATGATTTTTTGAATTCGCTTTCATTTCTTACTATTCTCATACCACGGCCACCACCGCCGGCAGTTGCTTTCAGAATCACCGGATAACCCATCTTATTGGCTATTTTTATTCCTTGTTCTATGGAATCTAATAACCCTTCTGATCCTGGGATAGTCGGCACGCCTGCTTCCTTCATGGTTGCTTTGGCTGTGGCCTTATCACCCATCTTATTGATCATCTCAGGGCTTGCACCGATGAATTTGATCCCATATTCCTCACATATTCTTGAAAATTCAGCATTTTCAGAAAGGAACCCATAGCCGGGGTGGATGGCATCGGCATTGGTGATTTCTGCGGCAGCAATGATTCTTGGGATATTGAGGTATGATTCCCTACTTGGCGCAGGGCCTATACATACCGCTTCATCAGCAAAGCGAACATGAAGACTGTCTTTGTCAGCAGTGGAATATACAGCCACAGTCTTGATGCCCATCTCCTTGCAGGTTCTGATTACCCTAAGGGCAATTTCCCCTCTGTTGGCGATTAATATTTTTTTAAACACAGTCAAATCAGGTTAGTGAAACAAAAATCATCCCGCAGGATCAACAAGGAAAAGTGGTTGGTCATATTCAACCGGGGTGGCATTGTCCACCAAAATTTTTACGACTTTACCGGAAACCTCAGATTCGATTTCGTTGAAAAGCTTCATCGCTTCGATGATACATACTGTTTGACCGGCGGACACCGAATCTCCTACAGCTACAAATGGGTCTGCATCAGGATTCGATGTACGGTAGAATGTTCCAATCATCGGGGATTTTATCTCAATAAAACGGGAGGTATCTTCCTTGACAGGCGCAGCAGCTACCGGTGCAGCAGGTGCTGCTGCGGGTGCAGTTTGTGCTACAGCTACAGGCGCCGAAGGAGTAGCTTCATATTTTACAGTGGGAGCTTCTGAATATTTTTTTATGGAAAGTTTGAATTCATCTGTTTCAATCTTTACCTCTGCTAGACCGGAATTTGAGATGAAGTCTATTAAGTCCTGGATTTCTTTTGCTTTCATGATATGTCTATTTTTTAAAACCCGCTTAAATGTTTGGGTTAAGGTTTGATTTGGTACAAAAACAAACAAGCTATGTAATTTAAGGAAATCACATAGCTTATAATAATTATTTTACTCTTTCGGAATAAGAACCGTCTCTTGTATCCACTTTGATCATGATATCCTGCTCCACAAACAAAGGAACCATCACTACTGCACCCGTTTCTAAGGTTGCCGGTTTGGAAGCATTTGTTGCAGTATCTCCTTTTATGCCGGGTTCGGTATAAGTTATCATCAATTCTACGAAAGGAGGAAGCTCAACAGATATGGGTGTTTCTGTTTCGGCGTGAACCAATATATCTACTGTTTGGCCTTCTTTTAGCAATTTTGGCCTTTCTATGAGTTTTTCTTGGATGGAAATTTGTTCAAAATTTTCCGTATCCATGAAATTATAACCCAAATCATCCTGATAAATAAATTGGTGGGGTCTTTTTTCCACTCTGGCCGTGACTACTTTTTCACCTGCGGTATAAGTTTTGTCCAAAACTTTACCTGAGGTTAGGCTTTTCAATTTGGTTCTCACGAATGCGCCACCTTTGCCGGGTTTGACATGTTGAAAATCCACAATCGTAAAGATGTCGTTATTCATTTCCAGACACAATCCGGTTTTGAAATCTGCGGTACTTGCCATTATTGTATTTTGGTTTTTTGTTAATAGTTATTTGGAGTCATAACCCCACTTGAGGTAAATCGAACCCCAGGTAAATCCTCCGCCAAAAGCAGCCAAAATGATATTGTCTCCTTTTTTGAGTTGTGATTCATAATCCCACAAACACAAAGGAAGTGTCCCTGCGGTAGTATTTCCGTATTTTTCAATGTTGAGCATGACTTTGTCGGGACCTATTCCCATCCTGTTGGCTGTAGCATCTATGATGCGTTTGTTAGCCTGATGGGGCACTAGCCAAGAAATATCCTCAGCAGTAAGGTTGTTTCGCTCCATGATTTCAGCACTGACTTCGGCCATGTTTGTTACAGCAAATTTGAAAACAGAAGCTCCTTCTTGAAAGGCATAATGTTCACGGGCAGCAACAGTTTCCATGGTGGCAGGTTTGCGGCTCCCCCCGGCTTTCATGTGGAGGTAAGGAGCTCCAGAGCCATCAGAGTGTAAGAGTGAATCCATAATACCCACTTCTTCAGTGGTCGGTTCCAATAAGACAGCTCCGCCACCATCTCCAAATATGATACAGGTAGCCCTGTCCTGATAATCTATGATTGAGGACATTTTATCCGCCCCTATGACTATCACTTTCTTATGCATGCCTGTTTCGATGAACTGACTTCCTATGGTCAAGGCATACAAAAACCCTGAACAGGCTGCAGAGATATCAAAACTATAACTGTTGATTGCTCCAACGCCATCTGCAATGATATTGGCAGTAGCCGGAAATGGCATATCGGGAGTTACAGTGGCACAGATGATCAAGTCAATATCCTCAGGATTGGTGTTGGTTTTTTTTAATAATCCTTTGACTGCATTGATTCCGATTACAGAAGTACCTTTATCATCTCCCTTAAGAATTCTTCTTTCCTTAATACCCGTTCTTGTGACAATCCACTCATCATTGGTGTCCACCATGGTTTCAAGTTCACGGTTGGTCAAGATGTAATCAGGCACCCAACCTTGGACTCCCGTAATGACTGCTCTGGTTTTTTTCATTCAAATTTCGTTTGAAGCCCTAAGGTAGGTTGAATTTTCCTAAATTATCAGGCTTGGATGTGGTAATGGTTTTTGGCCTTGATGAGACTTTCAGATTTCTATTCAAGCCGACAAAATTATCTAAAATGTGCTTTTCCACCAAAGGTTTTTGGTTTTAGAATAGCAGTATTGCCAAATAGACCTTTCCAGGCTTTTCAGAATGGATTTTCTTGAAAATAAAAATCCATCCCGAATTTTTTCGGGATGGATTTCATCAAAAGGACTTTTGTATATTGATTATGCAAGAACTTCTTTCTCCATGATCACCTGTCCTTTGTAGTACAGTTTGCCATCAAGCCAAAATGCTCTGTGAGGTAAATGAAATTCGCCTGTGGTAGGGCATTGTGCAAGACCTGGAGCTGTCAACTTATAGTGAGTTCTTCTTTTGTCTCTTCTGGTTTTCGAAATTTTTCGTTTAGGATGTGCCATCTCTATACTATTTTAGATTAATCTTTTTTCTTTAGTTTATTTAATATTTCCCATCTGGGATCTGCCGGTTTTTCCTGATGACTGTCTTCATCTGAATCTTCAGCTCCAATTTCTTCTTCTTCTTCAGAAAGGTAGATCAAAGTTCCTTCCTCCTCAAAATCATCTTCATCGGTTTCATCCAAATAATCAGGATGGATTTTCTTGGCAGGTATAGCCAAAAGGATGAATTCATAAATAAGCTGGGCGACGTTGATGCTTGGGGTATCTTTGGTAATCATGAATACGTCTTCACTGATTTCCTGAACCATCGGACCATATTTGTAAATGACCTTCTCAGTCAGTTCCAAAGGATGATCAAATTCCTCCAAGCTTCTGTCACAGGTCAATCCCACTGTTCCTTTGATATCAAAATCAACTTCCATTACAGAAACAGTCTTGTTCAAATTAACAGTAACAGTGATATTGGCTCCGTTGACCCAATCCTCGGCTTCATAAAATTTAAAGAAATCATTGGTGACTTCAAAACTGAAAGAATGCTTTCCATCCTTTAATTTGATGATGTCAATATCGTAGTTTCTTAGGAATTTCACGAACCTCCTGCTATTTCAAGACCGCAAATTTAGGGAAATGCTTTAGAAAAATAAAATTTGGCGTAAAATTATTTTAAGAGATAAGAAGGATGTGAGATAAAAGATGAAATTCCTGGCTTCTTGTTTCAAATTTCAAACCACAAATCATTATTTTACAATAACTTAAGCCTCACCTTCTTCTTCCCAGTTTCCTTTGAGGCGGATGATGTCGTAGGCTTGCATGATGGCAGCCCTCATAGAACCTTCATCGGCAAGGTTTTTTCCGGCAATATTATAAGCAGTTCCATGGTCAGGGGAGGTACGGATGACAGGAAGTCCTGCAGTAAAGTTGACTCCTGACTCAAATGCCTGTGATTTGAAAGGAATTAGACCTTGGTCATGGTACATGGCCAAAATCCCGTCAAATTTCTTTTGATGCATCATTCCGAAAAAACCATCTGCTGAATAAGGACCAAAAACCAAATGGCCTTTGTCTTTATACTCCTTGATCAATGGTTTGATGATATTTTCTTCCTCATCTCCCAATAGGCCATCTTCGCCTGCATGGGGATTTAACCCAAGCACCGCTATTTTTGGCTTTGCAATTCCAAAATCATCTTTAAGTGACTTCAGCATGATATTGAGTTTTGACTTTATTTTTTCAGGAGTGACGTTTTTAGCTACATCTTTCAGCGGAACATGTCCTGTGACCAATCCAACACGGATGCCGTCTGCTACCAAAAACATCAGGCTGTCCTTGCTTCCAAATGCTTCGGTAAGGTATTCTGTGTGTCCGACAAATTTCTTTTCGGGACTGTTGATGTTGTTTTTATTCAAAGGGGCTGTAACCAAAGCCTCGATTTTGTTTTCTTTTAGGTCTTTGATAGCATGGTCAAGTGCAGCAATGGCCATTTTGCCCGCTTCTTGGGTTTCCATTCCCGGCATTACCTCCGGACTTTCTTCCAAAACGTTGATTACATTAATTTTTTTGTGGTGAACATCCTCAATGCTTTTGATCTGCATAAAGTTAAAGTCCTCAATGCCAAGATGTTTTCTGTAAAAAGTCAGTGCTTTGCCATGTGCATAGATCACGGGAGTGACGAGTTTGATCAGCCTATTGTCCAAAAGTGCCTTTATAGTGACTTCAGCCCCAATACCGTTAATATCTCCAATGCTGATGCCTATGACTGGTTTGTTTTTTCTTTGGTTCATTAAAATTTATCGAATACGGTTGGTTATAGATTTAGAGTTATTGTTTTCATAACTTCGGGAATCTTAGTTTTTTAGGAAAAGAAAGATTGAAGAAGTAAGAAAAAACGCCACACTGCCATTTTAAATAATAGTAGGGCTTTATGATAATTCTCTTATTTTTGACACGCAATTTAGATAAAATAATTAGAGTATACCGCATGGAAAAGGTCAAACCCAAAAAACACCTTGGACAGCATTTCCTGATCGATTTGGGGATTGCCGAGAATATTGCCAAGGCCATGACGGGTCATGGAGGGATTACCAAAGTCCTCGAAATAGGACCGGGGATGGGGGTGTTGACCGATTTTCTTTTGTTGGAAAAATGGGATTTGTACCTTGTCGACATCGATCGGGAATCGATCAAATACCTGCGGGAAAAGTACCCAAATTTGGGAGAAAAGATCATTGAGGCTGATTTTCTTAGAAAAGATTTTGCCACGATCATGAACGAACCTTATGGCATCATTGGCAATTTTCCATATAACATTTCGTCACAGATTCTTTTCACTGTATTGGACCAAAGGAATCAAGTGACAGAGGTAGTTTGTATGTTGCAAAAAGAAGTGGCCCAAAGGATAGCTTCTCCAAAAGGAAACAAAGATTATGGGATTTTGTCTGTCTTGCTACAGGCATTTTATGATATTGAATATTTATTTTCTGTTCCTCCCGGGGTGTTCAATCCTCCTCCAAGAGTTAATTCAGGTGTAATCAGATTGAAAAGAAATGCAGTGGAGAAATTGGAGTGTGATGAAAAACTGTTTTTCAGGGTTGTGAAGCAAGGTTTTGGAACAAGGAGAAAGACATTGAGAAATTGTCTAAAATCTTTTGGGCTTTCTGAAGAACTGAGCAAAGATCCCATCATGGACAAAAGGGCAGAGCAGTTGGACGTTCAGGAATTTATCGGTTTAACGCTTAAAATACAGGAATCTTGGAACCAATAAAATCATTTGAACTTTCCAAAGAATATCTGGAAAGCCTTCAGGACAGCATTGAAATCCAAAACAACGGTTTCATCATAGAGTCCTTTGAGGGTGCCAATGTAGCGGATATTGCCTCCCTATTGGACGAACTCAATATGGACGAGGCGATCTATGTTTTGAGGTTGCTGCCTGCTTCCACATCCGCAGATATTTTGATTGAGTTGGATGAAGATTCTTTGATTCAGGTTATCCGTGAATTGGAAACCACCGAATTGGCAGGATTGATTGATCAGATGGAATCCGATGATGCGGCGGATATCCTGATATTGATGTCAACCAAAGATCGGGAAGGTGTCATCAGTCACTTAAAGGAAAAGGAAAAATCAGCCAATATACTTGATCTCCTTCGCTATGACGAGGATTCTGCAGGTGGGTTGATGGCGAAGGAATTTATCCGTGCCAACAAAAACTGGAATGTCGTACAGACCATCGAAGAAATCAGAAGACAGGCCGAAAAAGTAGAAAAGATATACTCGATTTATGTAGTAGATAACAGGCAGCATCTGCTTGGCAGGGTCTCACTCAAAAAAATCATACTTGCTTCAGCCGATACAAAGATTTCTGATATTTATGAACCGGAGCTGATCTCCATCCCGACCCATATGGAAGGTGAAGAAGTGGCTGAAATTATGAGAAAATATGACCTCGAATCCGTTCCGGTGGTAAATGCCAAAAACCGGCTAGTTGGTAGGATCACAGTCGATGATATTTTGGATTTGATTAGAGAGCAATCGGAAGAAGACATCCAAGCCATGACCGGTATTTCAGCTGATGTGGAGGAATCCGATTCCATTTTCAGGATTTCCAAAGCCCGGTTGCCTTGGTTACTGATTGGTGTCATCGGGGGATTGATGGGAGCGAAAATCATTGGATTCTTCGAAGTGGGTTTGAGCAAGTATATCGCCCTGGCTTCATTTATCCCATTAGTGGCTGCAACAGGTGGAAATGTCGGGATCCAATCTTCTTCTTTGGTTGTTCAATCTTTGGCTTCTAAATCCGTATTTGATGACACCCCTTTACAACGGTTTACCAAGGGCTTACTGATTGCCTTGGTCAATGGGGTAGTCTTGGCGGCTTTTGTTTTTTTGGTGGTTGTTTTCCTTTATGGTTTTGATGGTATTTTTGGACTGACCATAGGTCTTGCGATGTTTTGCGTGGTTTTGCTTTCTTCTTTTATGGGGACGATTACACCTTTGGTCTTGGACAGGTTTGGAATCAATCCTGCCATAGCTTCAGGGCCATTTATCACCACAGCCAATGACTTGCTAGGATTGTCAGTTTATTTTGGTGTGGCGATGTTATTGTTGAAGTTGTAGACAAAATTGAGGTAATCAAAGTTTAGTTTTTTTTCAAATTGATAATTACTCTTGACAGGTTTCTCCTTATTAAATAAATTCGTCCTTTACCCAAAAAACCTATTCCTATGTTAAAATCCATAATAAAAGCTTCATTCCTGTGTCTGATTCTTATGGCTTTTTCTTGTCAATCCAATGAGCCTTTGACGGAAGTTTTTATGCCGAAATTTTTTGTTGACCACATGGTTTTTCAAAGAAACCAGCCCATCAGAATTTGGGGAGACGGTACCCCCGGCAAAAAAGTGGTAGGAAAATTCAACAATCAGGAAAAGGAAACGAAGATAGACAGAGAAGGCTATTGGATGATAGAGTTCGATCCTATGCCCGCATCGGGGCCTTTTGAACTCGATATTAATGGCAAAAAGATCAGGGATATACAGATCGGCGATGTATGGGTAGCAGGCGGACAATCCAATATGGAGTGGGTGATGAGTGCCCAAGTGGAGGGACTTCAGGAGGAAATTGCCGATAGTGATTATCCCTTGATCCGTTTTTTCAAAATACCACATGATTATGACGCCAAAGAAAAAAATGATGTGAGGGGAGGAGAATGGAGAATGGCAAATGCAGACAATATTCTGAATTTCTCTGCGGTGGCATGGTTTTTTGCCAAAAGAAACCACCTGGAAAAAGGCGTGCCAATCGGCATCATTGAAAGCAACTGGGGAGGAACACCTGCCGAAGGATGGACTTCTACCGGCAAATTGCTCGATTTTCCTCCATATCAGGAAAAAGCAAAAGATTTAATAGATAGAAAAGACTTTTGGATTCAAGAAACCATTGACAACAAGTTAAGGGAGTTGAAAAGAAACGACCTGGTTACTGCCCCAGAAAATGGTGAAATCAAGGGTGTTGTAAATACAAACTTTGATGACAGTGATTGGCAGACTGTCAATCTTCCTGAGGATAATCCCTTCTCAGACATCGCCTGGTTCCGTAAAAAATTTACTTTGAACAATATTGAAAATGTCACTTTGAACTTAGGTGATATTCAGCAAATGGCCTACATCTACCTCAATGGAGGAAGACTTTTATTAAAAGATTATGGTGATGCGGTGAAGGAATTTACCCTTCCGGCAGGAATGGTTGTAAAAGGTGAAAATTTATTGGCCGTCAGGATTGTCAATACTTGGAACAACTCACCTGTATTGGGCAAAAGCGGTGAATTTTTTGTCAAATCAAATGGAAAGAAAATATCACTTGAAGGCGAGTGGAAATATAATAACCGGGTGGAAGAGGAAATACCAAAGGTGGAATGGCACAATTGGCTTCCCGGTATGATGTACAATGCCATGATCGCACCCATAGTTAAATATCCAATCAAAGGTGTAATCTGGTATCAGGGAGAAAGTAATGCAGGAGAACATCAATACTACAAGAAATTGTTCAGTACCATGATCCAAGACTGGAGGGATGCATGGGGCATCGGCGATTTTCCCTTTCTTTATGTCCAATTGGCAAATTTTATGGAAAGGAAGGAAGTGCAGCCGGATTCTAATTGGGCATTTCTGAGAGAAGCGCAGACCCAAACTTTAGAACAGCCAAACACTGGAATGGCTGTGACCATCGATGTGGGGAATGCTGATGATATCCATCCAAGAAACAAAAAAGACGTTGGCAATAGGTTGTGGCAAGCGGCTAAGAAAGTCGCCTATGGAGAAGATGTTATCCATTCAGGGCCATCAGTTTCGAAGGTGGAAAAGCAAGATGGAAAAGTCATCATTACGTTTGATTTTGAAGGAGAAGGATTGAAATTGTCCTCAGGTAATGAAGTCAAAGGTTTTATTCTAGCAGGGGAAGATGGTCAATTTGAATCAGCAGAGGGGAAAATCATCGGGACGAACCAAGTAGAGGTGTTTAGTCCTAAAGTTAAAAATCCGTCCGAAGTCAGGTATGCTTGGGCAGATAATCCTGAAGTTAATTTATACAACAGTCTAGACTTGCCTGCTGTACCTTTTAGAAAAAAAGTAAATTGAAACTCCTGATTTTCCTACCTGGAAATCAAAACTTAGAAATTTCCATTGGTTTTCTTTCCAAACCCCCAACTCAAGCCGACTTGTAAGTCGGCTTTTTTTGACTGGTCTACCAATGCAGTCATCACAGATTGCGAGCCTATAAAGAATCCGCCATATCGGAATCCAAGACCCCCTGTAAATCCGGTGATGTCATAATATCCCCATGGAGAATAAACCTCGAATTTTCCAAAAATAGCACTTGGGGTGACTGCAATCAGATTGAGCGCAGGGATCTGAAGATTATTGTTTTTGTTTTGGATGAATGTCTGACCATAAACACTCACAAAAAGCTTCTCTGTCAATTTTAGATCCGTATTTGCAGCCCATACCGTTGGTAATCCCACGGTGAAGCCATCCTGATTGGATTCTCTTGAAAAGTAACCACTTTCCAAAAATGCCCTTTCTATTGCTTTAAAATCGGGTTCCAATAAGTCTATCCGGAATACTTCTCCTTCGGGGATTGACATTCTGAAGGTCTGATTGTTTTGACCGCCTCCAAATTTTAATTTACCAATATTTCTAATAACCATTCCGGTATTCAACCATACTCCTCTGTTATTTTTCAATTGATAATTGAACCCAATGTCAAATCCTGCTCCGTTCATTTTTCCTAATGACAGGTTATCATAGTTTAGATTAAAATTCCTAACATCCACTAAGTTCTTGTTATAAGAGAAATTAATGACTCCTTTGGCATCCGTCAGCGCTACCTCATTTCGATTTACTGCCAAAGTACCGGTCAAATTCCCTACCCCTATATTGGTATATCCGGTAGGAAACAACAGTTTGAAATTAGTACCTACTGAAAATTTGCTTTTTGGGCTGTTCCATATTTCCCTTCCGATCCCAACACCTGATTCAAGCCATGTAGCAGTGTTAGCTCTTTGGTTGTTTGGGTTGTTTAAAGACAGACCAATAATATCAAAATTTTCCTCATTTTCTGTCACATACCTCCCTAAATCCGGGTTAAGACCTAGGATAGTAGCTCTACTCTGAGCTTGTGAAATGAGGCTAAAAGCCCATTTTCCTGTTTTTATTCCAAATGAAGGAATGATTACAGAAATATCAGTATTACCATTGATGGGTTGATTCGCTTTTTCCATCATTTTGTTCCAAAGGTCATTTCTGTTTTTCAGGGTTTCAGAGAGAGTGAGGACGTTATTTCCAAAAGCCGCATTGGCTGAAAAAAACTGCACTTCCACTGTTCTTGATATATTATTCAATTCAGCGGGATTCATCATCACATTGATCATCCCTTTTCTTTGGCTGTTTTGGATGCCAACATAGGGGAATTGAGCCATCACAGTCAAAGGAATCAAAAAAATCAAGAAAAGTGTAATCAGAATTTTATTCATCGGTATAAGCAAATTTCCCTGCAAAGTAAATATTAAATTAGATATGCTTAAGCTTTCTTCAAAGGGAAAATCATGAATCCGGTGGTTTGGGATTAAATTCACAATCCAATATTTCGAATTTTGCCCAAGTCCAGTCACCTGACTCTAATCTCCATGTTACCTCTCCTTTTGCCGGAACCTTCACACCGTCAAATTCTTTGGTTGCCGTAATATTTACTGCCCACTCACACCTTTTGGCTTCTGAGCCGCTTCCGCGATACCTCAAAGCCGAAAAACTCCTTACATGACCATTTTCACCAAAAGTGAAAATGCCGGAGCCGGAAAGTCCATCAAGGTTCATCGTTGCAATTGCGGTTTGAGGCCCTGTATCTTTCCAAGTGACATATTCGCTTATCGCTGCTGATGGGTACCAAACCATTTCTCCCAAAAAACGCTGCAGAGCGGCTTCATTGATCTGTGGATTAGGGCCGTCATTTGCTACAGGAATAATTGAAAGTAATTTGAAGACCATTTCCCCCTTCCCTTCAATGAATTTATCTCTTCCAAATGCAGTGATTGCAGGCATCATTTCCATCTCAGCACGCCATACAAAAGAAGGTGGGTTAACTGTAGCATATTGCTCTGCCGAAGTTTGATACCAATCTTTCTGTTCGGGCTTTAATTTGATCAGGTAATTTTGTTTTATGTAAACGCTCTGGATTGGTACTTTCTCTAGTACTCCGGCGACAGTTAACCACTTTTGGACTGGTTCAGGAAGGGTTGAAATATCCTTGGCTGAAATGGGAGGGGGGACTTCCTTTGAAACTTTTGCCAATGTATAGGCAACTTCTTCATTGATTTTTTTCTCAAAATTGAAATGAGCAAGTCCAAACAAGGAAACAATCAAGATTAGAATATTTGGAATCGTGCCATAAAGACAGTCGTTCCAAAAGACAATTATGAGGATCTGAGAAAGCAAAACACCGATAATCGCAATGAGCCACCAAATTGGGTTTTTGAGAAAAAGCATTGTCCCAGCCGACACCAAACTCAAACTTGTCAATAGCCAAAGTAATCCCAATGACTTGGAAACCGGGTTAGTTATTTCATTTAATTCGGCTAAAAGAAAAGCTTTTAGAAACCCAAGTAAATGAATAAGTCCGTGGATTATCAGAATAATCATGAATAGGACTTTCATAGCAATTCTGGTTTGATGACTTTTCAAGATACTCACATTCAAGCCAAGATACCCTGACAACTGTCACCTTTTGTAGTGATTTATCTTTGGGGATTGGATTTTTTGAATCCAAAGATTAATGCCTTTGGAATTAGATTTCCTCTTCAGGACGGAAGCGTATTTTTTTGGGGTAAGAAAAAGCATGGACTCCATAGCCTGAAATGATTTTTTCTTGGATTATTTTCCATTTTTCGGGATTAAAAAGTTCACTGTGGTAATCGAAAAAATGGTTTTTGACATCATGTCTTCCGATCATAAATCGTTTGAAATCCTGTGGAAACACATCGTTTAAAGCAATATCATACCATGGAGATGAGGCGTAAATCTGCTCAAAGGTCTCAGGTTTTGGTTTCTCACGGAAGTTCATGTCCGTCAAAAACTCGATTTCATCATAATCATAGAAAATCACTCTTTTTTGTCTTGTGACTCCAAAGTTTTTTGTCATCATATCCCCGGCAAAAATATTGGCATTGGCCATTTCTAGAATAGAATTGCCATATTCCTCCACTACATATTTGGCATCTTCTGTAGAGCAAGTTTCAAGATAGATATTGAGAGGCGTCATCCGTCTTTCGATGTAGACATGCTTGAGGATGAGTTCGTCTTTGGTGACTTCCAAAAGAGAATTGACGGTATTATTAAGTTCTTCCATCAACTCAGGGGCAATTCTATCCAAAGGCAAGTGAAACTCCTCAAATTCATGTGTATCTGCCATTCTTCCCACCCGGTCATGAAGGCCTACCATCCTGTATTTTTCGCGGACTTCCTGCCTTGTCATGGTTTTGGGCGGGTCAAAATAATCCTTGATCATTTTGAAAACGACGTTGTAGGAAGGAAGGGTGAAGACTGTCATTACCATGCCTTTGACTCCTTCCGAAAGGACAAAATTATCTTGGCTTTGGCTGAGATGATTCAAAAAATCCCGGTAAAATTCTGTCTTACCGTGTTTGTTGAATCCGATGGCGTTGTAAAGTTCATGGATTTTTTTGTTTGGAATCACGGCATTAAGAAAGGAGATCATTTGAGACGGAATGTCTGTTTTTACCATAAAATAGGATCGGGAAAAACTGAAAAGTCCGGACATTAGGTTTGGGTCAAAGATCATGGTATCTGCAAACACTCCTTTTGGTCCGTTCAAAAATGGGATGATAAATGGCATCCATTTCCCACCAAATCTGATTCTACCGATAACATATGCGCCTTTGTTTCTGTAAAAAACAGATTTCAGAACTTGGGTTGTGCTGTCAGAAGTGGGTATGTACCTAGTCAAAATCACATCTTTGATTGATTTGATCAAAAATTCAATGTCTTCTTCCTTGTTCATATAAGGAACACCAAAATCAAAGTCCTCCAGGATTTTTTGGATTATCCTGTCCAATCCCCAATCCGAAGGATAGCTATGGTATAGATTGTAATTTGGGTAAATGGCACAGGAACTATAACCTTCATGGACAAACATCAAATCTTCATTGATGACAAGACCTGAATAGGATTTGCGTATGACAGAGTTGAAAAAAGTCTCTGCCAATTCTTTATCGATCATGTTTGAGATCAGCTGTGAGTAATGCGATTTGGCAGATTTCCAAAAATCAAAACTATTGGCATTTTCCAAAAGGATTTCATTCAGTAATTGGCGGGTACTTCTGACTTGATCTTTGTAAAGCCGAAGTCTTTTGCGATGATTTTGCTGCATGGCTGACCAATCTCTTGATTTAAAAAAGGCAGGAGTCCTGTCCGTGAGCTCATTGAAATCCTTGATATAACTTTCAAATCCCTCAAGGATTACCTGGGCTGTAGTATCAATCAATTTCTCAATCATGAAATTGGGTTTTTGAATGGTCAAGGTCAATAAATTATACCAAGAAGGAATATAATTCAGTTTTTTTGATTGTAGGAAGAAATTTTTTCTTTTTTGAGTTTTTGACACCAAAAAATCTACTTGTTTAAAAAATATAAAATTTTTTGTAGGATGAGCTTATTT